>NZ_JACVVF010000025.1:0-81337 GCF_016648095.1 Pseudomonas sp. S32 | reverse complement strand
CGCAGCTCGCGATGCGCCGCGCGGGCGGCGCTCGGTCTCATAGGCGCAGACCCTGTCGCGGCGAGCACCTGGCGGCCCTTATGCGATTTAAACCCGAGGTCAAGCCTTCCTCTGCGGTGGGGATGGAAGGTGTTCGCCGTAACGTTGTTTGCGCCTGTGAAATCGAGCGCCGCCTGCGCGGCGCATCGCGAGCTTTGCTCGCTCCTACGGTGTTTCGGGCCAGTCACGCCTTTTTCATACGGCGCGTTACCGCGTCATGCCCAAAGTGGTCGCGTCAATGGCCCGGGGATTTGCGCAGAAACAAACAAGCACCTCGCCCCCCATCCACCTCACGTACCACTACCCTCCAGATCCACCAGCACCGCCCCCTCACTCACCATCTCGCCTTCCTCACAGAACAATGCCTTCACCGTGCCGTCATGGGGCGCGCGAATGCTGTGTTCCATCTTCATGGCCTCCAGCACCACCAGTGCAGTCCCTGCCGTAACCTGCTGGCCGGGGGTGACCAGTACGCGCACGATGCTGCCGTTCATGGGCGCGCCCAGCCCGCCCTGGTGGCCGTGGCTGGCCTCGGCTTCGGCAATGGCGTCGACGGCCGACACGGTATGCACCTCGCCCGCCCAGCGCAGGTACAGCGTGTTGCCGCGGCGGATAGCCAGGTGCTGGCGACGCACCCCCGCCTGGTCATGCACCAATTGGTCCCCCTGCAATTGCCATGCAGAGGGCGCGCTGTGCTGCACCGTTACGGCCTGGCGCTGGCCGCCGCTGCACAAGTGCAGGGTGCTGCAAGGCGGCAGGCCCAGGCGCAGGCCGCTGCGTTCGGCCCAAGGGGAATGGCTGTCGTCCTCCCGAACGCGGGCGGCATCGCTCAGCAACCAGGCTTCAGCGGCCGCCTCCCACAGGGCCTCTGGCAACGCCGTGGCCTCAGGGAGCAGAACCTCCTGGTGCCGCCCAATGAAGCCAGTGTCCAGCTCCGCCGCCGCGAACGCAGGGTGGGCCAGGATGCGCTGCAGGAAGGCGATGTTGGTTTTGACCCCGCCAATGGCGAACTCGCCGAGCATGGCCAGCAGGCGCAAACGGGCCTGCTCGCGGTCTTCGCCCCAGGCGATCAGCTTGCCCAGCATCGGGTCGTAGAACGGCGACACTTCATCGCCCTCGCTCACGCCGCTGTCCACGCGCCGGCCCGGGCCCGGGCCGGGGGCGGACTCGCGGTAAAGCGCCAAGGTGCCGGTGGCAGGCAAAAAGTCGTTGGTCGGGTCTTCAGCGTACAGCCGCACCTCGATGGCATGGCCCATCAACGGCACCTGGTCTTGGGTGATGGGTAACGGTTCACCGCACGCTACTCGAATTTGCCAGGCCACCAGGTCCAGCCCGGTGATAGCCTCGGTGACCGGGTGCTCTACTTGCAGGCGGGTGTTCATCTCCATGAAGAAGAACTCGCCACGGGCATCGAGCAGAAACTCCACCGTGCCGGCACCCACATAGCCGATGGCCTGGGCCGCGCGCACGGCCGCTTCGCCCATGGCGCGGCGCAGCTCGGCGGGCAAGCCTGGGGCGGGAGCTTCTTCAACCACCTTCTGGTGGCGGCGCTGAATGGAGCAATCACGCTCGTTGAGGTACAGGCAGTTGCCGTGCTGGTCGGCGAACACCTGAATCTCGACGTGGCGGGGTTTGAGCACGTACTTTTCCACCAGCATGCGAGCATCGCCGAATGACGACTGGGCTTCACGCTGCGCCGATGCCAGGGCGTCTGCCAACTGGCTCTGGTCCTCTACAACCTTCATGCCTTTGCCTCCGCCCCCGGCACTGGCCTTGAGCAGCACCGGGTAGCCGATGCGTTCGGCCGCGGTGCGGAAGGTGTCCAGGTCCTGGGCTTCGCCGTGGTAACCCGGCACCAGGGGCACGCCTGCGGTTTCCATCAGCGCCTTGGCGGCAGACTTGCTGCCCATGGCATCGATGGCGCTGGCCGGTGGGCCCAGGAAGATCAGCCCCGCTTCTTCGATGGCCCGGGCAAAGCCTGCGTTTTCCGACAAGAAGCCGTAGCCCGGGTGGATGGCCTGGGCCCCGCTGGCGTTTGCCGCAGCCAGCAGCTTGTCGATTTGCAGGTAACTGTCAGCGGCCTTGCTGCCGCCCAGGTCAACGCTGATATCGGCCTCGCGGCTGTGGCGGGCATTGCGGTCGGTGGCGCTATGCACCGCGACCGTGGTCAGGCCCATGGCCTTGGCGGTGCGCATCACCCGGCAGGCGATTTCGCCACGGTTGGCGACCAGCAGGGTGGTCAAGGCTTGGCGGCTCATGGGCGCGGCTCCTTGGTGTCATGGGTGTGCCAGGCGGGGCGGCGTTTTTTCAGAAAGGCATGCAAGCCTTCCTGGCCTTCGGCGCTCACGCGAATGCGGGCGATGGTGTTTTCACAGTATTGGCGCAGGGCAGGGGTAAGCTGGCCGGCGTCCACTTCCTGCAGCAGGTCTTTGGTGGCGCGCAGGGCCTGGGGGCTGTTCAGCAGCAGGTTGCCGGCCCAGGCCTCAGCCTGTGCATCCAGTTCGTCGGCGGGGTACACCTCGGCCAACAGGCCCAGCTCCCGGGCCCTTGCGCCGCTGAAGCGCTCGGCGGTGAGCGCATAGCGGCGGGCGGCACGCTCGCCCATGGCCTTGACCACGAACGGGCTGATAACGGCCGGCGCCAGACCAATGCGCACCTCGGAAAGGCACAGCTGGGCGTCTTCGGCGCCGATTGCCATGTCGCAGCAACTGATCAGGCCCAGGGCACCGCCAAACGCAGCACCTTGTACCACCGCCAGGGTCGGCACCTTGAGGCGTTGCAAGGCATACATCAGTTCACCCAGCTGATGGGCGTCCTGCAGGTTGGTGTCGAAGTCCAGTTGCGCCGACTGCTGCATCCAGGCCAGGTCGGCACCGGCGCTGAAGTGCCGGCCACGGCCACGTACAAGCAAAAAACGCAGGCGGGCATCTTCGGCCAGCTGCCCAAGGGCCGCGATCAACTCCTGGATCATCAGGGCATTGAAGGCGTTGTTCTTGTCTTCGCGGCTGAGCCACAGGGTGGCGAAGCCGCGGGGGTCGTGGAGCACTTCCACGGTGCTGAATTCGCGCATGGGGTCACATCCGGAAAATGCCGAAACGGGTCGGTTCGATGGGGGCGTTCAAGGCCGCCGACAGCGCCAGGCCGAGTACCTCGCGGGTTTGCGCCGGGTCGATTACCCCGTCGTCCCACAGGCGGGCGCTGGAGTAGTAGGGGTGACCCTGGTGCTCGTACTGGTCGAGGATGGGCTGTTTGAGCCTGGCTTCGTCGTCCGTCGTAAAGGCCTGGCCGCTGCGCTCGCTCTGCTCGCGCTTCACCTGCGCCAGTACCCCAGCGGCCTGTTCGGCGCCCATCACGCCGATGCGTGCGTTAGGCCACATCCACAGAAAGCGTGGGTCGTAGGCGCGGCCACACATGCCATAGTTGCCCGCCCCAAAGCTGCCGCCGATGATTACCGTGAACTTGGGCACCTCGGCACAGGCCACGGCAGTTACCAGCTTGGCACCGTGCTTGGCGATGCCGCCTTCTTCGTACTTTTTGCCCACCATGAACCCGGTGATGTTCTGCAGGAACAGCAGCGGAATGCCGCGCTGGCAGGCCAGTTCGATGAAGTGCGCGCCTTTTTGCGCAGCTTCGGCGAACAGGATGCCGTTGTTGGCCAGTATCGCCACCGGGTAGCCGTGCAGGTGGGCGAAGCCGCAGACCAGGGTGGTACCGAACAAGGCCTTGAACTCGTCGAATACCGAGCCATCCACCAGCCGGGCGATCACTTCACGTACATCGAAGGGCTGCTTGGCATCGGCAGGTACCACCCCGTACAGCTCATCGGCAGCGTACAAGGGGGCCACGGGTGCCAGGCGCTGCAGCTTGCCCAGCTTGTGCCAGTTGAGGTTGGCCACGCTGCGGCGGGCCAGGGCCAGGGCGTGCTCGTCGTTGTCGGCGTAATGGTCGGCCACGCCGCTGGTGCGGCAATGCACGTCGGCCCCGCCCAGGTCTTCAGCACTCACCACCTCACCGGTGGCGGCCTTTACCAGCGGTGGGCCGGCGAGAAAGATGGTGGCCTGCTGGCGCACCATGATCGCTTCGTCGGCCATCGCCGGCACATAGGCGCCGCCTGCCGTGCAGCTGCCCATCACCACGGCGATCTGCGGGATACCCAGGGCGCTCATGTTGGCCTGGTTGAAGAAGATACGGCCAAAGTGCTCGCGGTCGGGGAACACCTCGTCCTGGCGGGGCAGGTTGGCGCCGCCCGAGTCCACCAGGTAGATGCACGGCAAGCGGTTTTGCAGGGCGATGGTTTGCGCGCGCAGGTGCTTTTTTACCGTCAGCGGGTAATACGAGCCGCCTTTCACCGTGGCGTCGTTGGCCACGATCATGCATTCAACGCCTTCGACGCGGCCGATGCCGGCGATCACGCCTGCTGCCGGCACGTCCTCGCCATACACCTCATGGGCCGCCAACTGGCCGATCTCGAGAAACGGTGAGCCTGGGTCCAGCAGGCGATCGATACGGTCACGCGGCAGCAACTTGCCCCGCGACGTGTGCCGCTCCTGGGCTTTCGGGCCGCCGCCTTGGGCAACCTGGGCCAGCAGGCTGCGCAGGGCTGTTACCTGCTCAAGCATGGCCGCGGTGTTACCGGCAAACTCCGCTGAACGCGGGTTGATCTGGGTGTTCAAGGTAGCCATGTACGCTCGTCCCTTATGCTCAGCGGGTTTCGTTGAACAGCTCGCGGCCAATCAGCATGCGGCGGATCTCGCTGGTGCCAGCGCCAATCTCGTACAGCTTGGCGTCACGCAGCAGGCGCCCGGCCGGGAACTCGTTGATGTAACCGTTGCCGCCCAGAATCTGGATAGCTTCCAGGGCCATTTGCGTGGCGCGCTCGGCGGTGTAAAGGATGACGCCGGCAGCGTCCTTGCGCGTGGTTTCGCCACGGTCGCAGGCCTGGGCCACGGCATACAGGTAAGCGCGGCTGGCGTTGAGCTGGGTGTACATGTCGGCAACCTTGCCCTGGATCAGCTGGAATTCACCGATGCTCTGGCCGAACTGCTTGCGGTCGTGAATGTAGGGCACAACCAGGTCCATGCAGCTTTGCATGATGCCGGTGGGCCCGCCCGACAGCACCACGCGCTCGTAGTCCAGGCCGCTCATCAGCACCCGCACACCACCGTTAAGCTGCCCCAGAATGTTTTCTTCAGGCACCTGCACATCATCGAAGAACAGCTCGCAGGTGTTGGAGCCGCGCATGCCCAGCTTGTCGAACTTGTTGCTGCGGCTAAAGCCTTTCCAGTCCCGCTCCACGATAAATGCGGTAATGCCGTGGGCGCCCTTGTCCAGGTCGGTCTTGGCGTAGATCACATAGGTGTTGGCGTCTGGGCCGTTGGTGATCCAGGTTTTGCTGCCGTTGAGCACGTAGTGGTCGCCGCGCTTGTCTGCGCGCAGTTTCATCGAGACCACGTCAGAGCCGGCGTTGGGCTCGCTCATTGCCAGGGCGCCGATGTGCTCACCGCTCACCAGCTTGGGCAGGTACTTGGCCTTCTGTTCGGGGTTGCCGTTGCGGTTGATCTGGTTCACGCAGAGGTTGGAGTGGGCGCCGTAAGACAGCGCCACCGACGCTGAGCCCCGGCTGATTTCTTCCATTGCAACCACGTGCGCCAGGTAACCCAGGCCGGATCCGCCGTATTCTTCGGGCACGGTGATGCCCAGCAGGCCCATGTCGCCGAACTTGCGCCACATGTCAGCCGGGAACAGGTTGTCGTGGTCGATCTGGGCGGCGCGCGGTGCCAGCTCTGCGGCGACGAAGGTGCTGACCTGGTCGCGGAGCATGTCGATGGTTTCGCCCAGGGCGAAGTTCAGGGTGGGGTAATGCATGCTGGGGCACCTTCTTGTTCTTGAATGAGGGTTTGACTGTTGCAGCCCAGGTGGCTGTTTCACCTTTACGTTAACGTAAACTTGGTGCTGTGGGCTGTCAATGTGTAAGTGACCTTTACGTTAACGTAAATCTGCGCCACAGTATCGGCGTCTTCATCCGCCGTGCCCAGAACAATCACAAGAAGGGACACCCATGAACCAACCCAGCTACACCCGTGGTCGCCAGGACCGCCCGCTGCTGACCCACACCATCGGCCAGGCCTTCGATGCCACGGTCGCCCGCTGCGCTGGCCGGGAGGCGCTGGTCTCGCGCCACCAGGGGCTGCGTTACACCTGGCAGCAGCTGGCCGAGCAAGTCGACACGCACGCACGGGCCTTGATGGCACTGGGCGTAGCCACCGGCGACCGCGTCGGCATCTGGTCACCCAACTGTGCGCAGTGGTGCATCCTGCAAATAGCCACCGCAAAGGTCGGGGCCATTCTGGTCAACGTCAACCCGGCTTACCGGGTGGCGGAACTCGAATACGTGCTGCGCCAAGCCGGCTGCTGCTGGTTGGTCTGTGCCGATGCGTTCAAAACCTCGGACTACCACGCCATGGTGCAGGCACTGGCGCCGGAGTTGGCCAACGCGCCTACGGGCAAGCTGGCGTGTGAGCGTTTGCCGGCGCTGCGTGGGGTGGTAAGCCTGGCCAGCAACCCGCCAGCGGGCTTCCTGCCTTGGCATGCCTTGGCTGATTGGGCGCAGCAGGTCACTGCCCAGGCGTACACGGCGCGCCAGCAAAGCCTGCAATTCGACCAGCCGGTGAACATCCAGTACACCTCTGGCACCACCGGGGCACCCAAGGGCGCCACGCTCAGCCATTACAACATCCTGAACAACGGTTTCATGGTCGGCGAGAGCTTGGGCCTGACCGAACAGGACCGCATGGTGATCCCGGTGCCGCTGTACCACTGTTTCGGCATGGTCATGGGTAACCTGGGCTGCATCACCCATGGCAGCACCATGGTCTACCCGGGCGATGCCTTCGATGCCGAGCTTACCCTGCGCGCCGTGGCCGAAGAGCAGGGCACCATCCTGTACGGCGTACCCACCATGTTCATCGCCATGCTCGACCACCCGGCCCGCCCAGGCATGGACCTGTCCAGCCTGCGCAGCGGCATCATGGCCGGCGCCACCTGCCCGATCGAGGTGATGCGCCGGGTGATCGACCAGATGCACATGGTGGAGGTGCAGATTGCCTACGGCATGACCGAAACCAGCCCGGTGTCCCTGCAGACCGGCCCGGACGATGAACTGGAACTGCGCGTGACAACCGTTGGCCGCACCCAGCCGCAGCTGGAAAACAAGCTGATAGACGCAGCAGGCTGCGTGGTGCCCCGTGGCGAGATCGGCGAACTGTGCACCCGTGGCTACAGCGTGATGCTGGGCTATTGGGAAAACCCCCAGGCCACGGCAGATGCCATCGATGCGGCCGGCTGGATGCATTCGGGCGACCTGGCGGTGATGGACGAGGCGGGGTATGTGCGCATCGTTGGGCGCAACAAGGACATGATCATTCGCGGGGGCGAGAACATCTACCCGCGTGAGCTGGAAGAGTTCTTCTACACACACCCGGCCGTGGCTGACGCGCAGGTCATCGGTATCCCCTGCAGCCGCTACGGTGAAGAGATTGTGGCGTGGATCAAGCTGCACCCGGGGCACAGCGCGACGGCGCAAGAACTGCAAAGCTGGTGCAAGGCGCGTATTGCGCACTACAAGGTGCCACGCCATATCCGCTTTGTGGAGGAGTACCCGATGACGGTGACGGGTAAGGTGCAGAAGTTCAAGATGCGTGAGATTAGCGTGGCCGAGATAGGGAGCGGCGCCAAAGACTAGGAGTGGCTGCTGGGCCCCGGCGCGGCAATCGCGCTGGTGGGGCCCGCAGCATGTAACAATTCTGGGCTAGCGTTAAACCTTCATTGGCGGTTCCTGGTCGGGCGGGTCGCCTACGGTTGGTGGCTCGGTCGGTTTGACCGGTAGGTCTTCAGGGTCTTTTTCAGGTACGGGCGGTGGAAGCGAAGGGTCGTCTATATTCGGATCCGGGGTTTCCGGTGGCGTTGGAATGCTCATGGCCTACCTCGCATGGGTGAACGGACACGTACTGACTATTACGACCACCGGCACCTGGCATCGGCTCACTTTTTTTGAACCCCGACGCCTGCCCCGGCTCTGAACCCTTACCGCCAACAGCCCAGGGGAGCAAGGCCTGATGTCTTTGAATGAGCCCTTCGAAAGCGTGTCCACGGCCGATCAACCACACGACCAGGGCATCAGCTTGTCCCAGGCGTTGATGGCCCCACGTATCGCCATCGAGGCGACCCAGCCGGTGCTTGATGGCGGCGCATTTGCAGCCAAGGCCATCAGCAACCAGCCTGTTGCGGTCAGCAGCAAGGTGTTCACCGACGGCCACGACCGCATGGCGGTGGTGCTGAACTGGCGCCAGGCAGGCAGCCGACGCATTCACAGCGTACCCATGACATCCCCTGGCAACGACCTGTGGCTGGCAGAGTTCACCCCCACTGAAATCGGCCCGCATGTGTTCACCATCGAGGCTTGGATAGACCCGTACGCCACCTTTTGCTACGACCTCGAGAAAAAATTCAATGCAGCTGTCGGCATCAAGCTGGAGCTTGAAGAGGGCAGGCTGCTGCTGGGCAAAGGCATCGAGCTGAGCACCGGTGCGCTGCGCGAGCAGTTGCAAGCGTTGCAGGGCCGGTTGCCAGGGTTGCCGGAGGACGAGCAGGTGGCACTGCTGCTGGGTGACGAGGCCACCCAGCTGATGGCCGCTGCCGAGCACCGCAGCTACCTCACCCGCAGCTGTGAATACCCGCTGGATGTGGACCGCCCGGCAGCGCAGTTCGCCAGCTGGTATGAGCTGTTCCCGCGGTCGATCACCGACGACCCAGAGCGCCACGGCACGTTCGACGATGTGCATCAACGGCTGCCGATGATCCGCGACATGGGCTTCGATGTGCTGTATTTCCCGCCCATTCACCCCATCGGCAAACAGCACCGCAAAGGCCGTAACAACTCGCTGCAAGCGCTGCCCGGCGACCCTGGCAGCCCGTATGCCATCGGCAGCCCCGACGGCGGCCACGAGGCTATCCATCCGCAACTGGGTACCCGTGAAGACTTCCGCAGGCTGGTTTCGGCGGCGGCCCAGCATGGCCTGGAAATCGCCTTGGACTTCGCCATCCAGTGCTCCCAAGACCACCCCTGGCTTACCCAACACCCCGGTTGGTTCAGCTGGCGCCCCGACGGCACTATCCGCTATGCAGAAAACCCGCCGAAGAAATACCAGGACATCGTCAATGTCGACTTCTACGCCCCCGACGCCGTGCCTGGCCTTTGGACGGCGTTGCGCGATGTGATCATCGGCTGGGTTGAAGAGGGCGTGAAAACCTTCCGCGTCGATAACCCGCACACCAAGCCACTGCCGTTCTGGCAATGGCTGATCGCCGATGTGCGGCGCGAGTACCCGGACGTGTTGTTCCTGGCCGAAGCGTTCACCAAGCCGGCCATGATGGCGCGGCTGGGCAAGGTGGGGTATGCCCAGAGCTACACCTACTTCACCTGGCGCAACACCAAGGAAGAACTGCGCGAATACTTCGAAGAGCTCAACCAGCCGCCGTGGAGCCAGTGCTACCGGCCCAACTTCTTCGTCAATACGCCGGACATCAACCCGTTCTTCCTGCAGCAGAACGGCAGGGCGGGCTTCCTCATCCGCGCAGCGTTGGCGACCATGGGCTCGGGGCTGTGGGGCATGTATTCGGGTTTTGAGCTGTGCGAAGCTGCCGGCTTGCCAGGCAAGGAGGAATACCTGGATTCCGAGAAGTACCAGATTCGCCCGCGGGACTTCAGCCAGCCTGGCAATATCATCCCGGAAATCGCCCGGCTGAACCGCATTCGCCGGCAGAACCCGGCGTTGCAAACCCACCTGGGTGTGGCGTTCTTCAATTGCTGGAACGACAACATCCTGTACTTCGCCAAGCGCACACCCCAGCGCGACAACTATATCCTGGTCGCCATCAGCCTGGACCCGCACAACGTCCAGGAGGCGCATTTCGAGCTGCCGCTGTGGGAGCTGGGCCTGGGCGACGATGCAGAGAGCCACGGCGAAGACCTGATGAATGGTCACCGCTGGTCGTGGTACGGCAAAACCCAGTGGATGCGCATCGACCCTTCGCATCAGCCTTTCGGTATCTGGCGCATCAGCAAAGCCTGAACAGGGACAGGAGCCGCACATGGCCAAGCGTGCACGCCCGCAAGCGTTCATCGATGATCCGCTGTGGTACAAGGACGCGGTCATCTACCAGTTGCACATCAAGTCGTTCTTCGACGCCAACAATGATGGCATCGGTGATTTCGCCGGCTTGATCGGCAAGCTCGACTACATTGCCGACCTAGGGGTCAACACCCTGTGGCTGCTGCCGTTCTACCCCTCGCCGCGGCGGGACGATGGCTACGACATCGCCGAGTACAAGGCGGTGCACCCGGACTACGGCACCTTGGCCGACGCCCGGCGGTTCATCGCCGAGGCCCACAAGCGCGGCTTGCGGGTGATCACCGAACTGGTGATCAACCACACCAGCGACCAGCACCCGTGGTTTCAGCGGGCCCGGCATGCCAAGCGCGGCAGCAAGGCGCGGGACTTCTACGTGTGGTCGGATGACGAGCACACGTACGACGGCACCCGCATCATCTTCCTCGATACCGAAAAATCCAACTGGACCTGGGACCCTGTGGCCGGCCAGTACTTCTGGCACCGCTTCTACTCGCACCAGCCCGACCTGAACTTCGACAACCCACAGGTGATGAAGGCGGTCATCGGGGTGATGCGCTTCTGGCTGGACATGGGCGTAGACGGCCTGCGCCTGGACGCCATCCCTTACCTGATTGAGCGCGACGGCACCAACAACGAAAACCTGCCGGAAACCCATGCTGTTCTGAAGGCGATCCGTGCCGAGATCGATGCCAATTACCCCGACCGCATGCTGCTGGCCGAAGCCAACCAATGGCCGGAGGATACGCGGCCTTACTTTGGCGAGGGTGAAGGCGACGAATGCCACATGGCGTTCCACTTTCCGCTGATGCCACGCATGTACATGGCGCTGGCCATGGAAGACCGTTTTCCGATCACCGATATTTTGCGCCAGACGCCGGAAATCCCCGCCAACTGCCAATGGGCAATCTTCCTGCGCAACCACGATGAGCTGACGCTGGAGATGGTCACCGACCGTGAGCGGGACTACCTGTGGAATTACTACGCCGAAGACCGGCGAGCGCGTATCAACCTGGGTATCCGGCGGCGCCTGGCGCCGTTGCTGCAGCGCGACCGCCGGCGTATCGAGCTGCTCACCAGCCTGCTGTTGTCGATGCCGGGTACACCCACGCTGTATTACGGCGACGAGCTGGGCATGGGCGACAACATCTACCTGGGTGACCGTGACGGCGTGCGTACGCCCATGCAGTGGTCGCCCGACCGCAACGGCGGCTTCTCCCGCGCCGACCCCCAGCGCCTGGTGCTGCCACCGATCATGGACCCTTTGTACGGTTACCAGACGGTGAACGTGGAAGCACAGGGCCACGACCCGCATTCGCTGTTGAACTGGACGCGCCGCATGCTGGCCGTGCGCAAGCAACAGAAGGCGTTTGGCCGTGGCAGCATCCGCACCCTCACGCCCAGCAACCGGCGCATTCTCGCGTACATCCGTGAATACACCGACGCCGATGGCACTGCCGAAGTGGTGCTGTGCGTGGCCAACGTATCCCGCGCCGCCCAGGCGGCCGAGCTTGAGCTGGCCCAGTACGCGGGCATGGTGCCGGTGGAGATGCTGGGCGGCAGCGCGTTCCCGCCCATCGGCCAGTTGCCGTTTCTGCTCACCCTGCCGCCTTATGGCTTTTACTGGTTCCTGCTGGCCTCCCACGACCGCATGCCCAGCTGGCACATACAGCCCACCGAGGGGTTACCCGAATTGACTACTTTAGTGCTGCGCAAACGCATGGAGGAGCTGCTCGAGGCCCCCTCCCGCGACACCCTGCAAACGTCGATTTTGCCCCAGTACCTGCCCAAGCGGCGTTGGTTCGCCGGCAAGGAAGGGCCTATCGATGCTATTCGCCTGAGCTACGGTATACGCCTGGCGAACGCCAGCGTGCCGGTGCTGCTGAGTGAAATCGAGGTAGAGAGCGATGGCGTCACCCACCGCTACCAGTTGCCGTTCGGCCTGCTGCCCGAAGACCAGATCAACAGCGCACTGCCCCAACAGCTGGCGCTGTCACGGGTACGCCGTGCTCATCAGGTAGGGCTGATTACCGACGCGTTCGTGTTGGAGCCGTTCATCCGCGCAGTGCTCAAAGCCTGCGCAGAAGGCGTGCGCCTACCCTGCGGCAGCGGCCAGGGGGAGCTGCGCTTCGAGCACACCCAGCAACTGGCTGGCCTTGGCCTGCACGATGAAAGCCCGGTGCGCTACCTCAGTGCCGAGCAGTCCAACAGCTCGGTGGTGGTGGGTGATGCGGTGGTGCTCAAACTGATCCGGCGGGTCAATGCCGGCATCCACCCCGAGCTGGAAATGAGTGCCTACCTGACTGCTGCAGGCTTCGCCAACATCTCCCCGTTGCTGGCATGGGTCAGCCGGGTGGACGAGCAGGGCGCGCCGCATTTGCTGATGATTGCCCAGGGCTATCTCAGCAACCAGGGCGATGCCTGGGCCTGGACCCAGAACACCCTGGAGCGCGCCATTCGCGACCAGATGCAGCCCACCAGTAACGAGGCCGATTCGCACACCGACGCCCTGACCGAGCTCAGTGGGTTCGCTGCGCTGCTTGGCCAACGCTTGGGCGAAATGCACCTGCTGCTAGCCGCCCCAACAGCGGATGAAGCCTTCACTCCACGCCCCAGCGACGGGCAGGACAGCGCGCGCTGGAGCACGCAGATAAGCGCCGAGCTGACCCACGCGCTGGACCTGCTGGCCCAGCACCGCGACAAGCTCGATAGCGACAGCCAAGCCTTGGTGGACGACCTGCAACAGCAGCGTGACGGGCTGGCCCAGCATATCCAGGCGCTCACGCAAAAGGCCCAGGGCGGCCTGTTGATGCGCGTGCACGGGGACCTGCACCTGGGCCAGGTACTGGTGGTGCAGGGTGACGCCTACCTGATCGACTTCGAGGGTGAACCGTCCCGTCCACTGGAAGAACGCCGTGCCAAGCACAGCCCGTACAAGGACGTGAGCGGCGTGTTGCGATCCTTCGACTATGCTGCTGCGATGATCTTGCGCAGCGCCTCTGGCGTGGACCTTTCCGACGCGGCGCGGCAGGCCCGGCAGCGCGTGGCACGGCACTATCTGCATCAGTCGCGGCATGCGTTCATCGAAGCCTACGGGCTGGCGACCGCAGCCATGCCCCACGCCTGGGAACAGGCTGACGGCGAGCGTGCCGCGCTGGAGCTGTTCTGCCTGGAAAAAGCTGCCTACGAAATAACTTATGAAGCCGAAAACCGTCCAAGCTGGCTGGCCGTGCCTTTGCATGGTCTGCATGGACTGATCAGTACCTGGGGAGAGTCAGAATGAACGTTTCAACGCGTGATAACGGCGGCCTTCGGCAACGGGACCTGGATGCCCTTGCTCGCGCCGAGCACGCCGATCCCTTTGCGGTACTTGGGCCTCACGGCGATGCAAAAGGCGGGCTGACCGTGCGGGCCTACCTGCCCGACGCGCTCAGCGCCCGTGTAGTGGCCCGCGAGGGCGGCCAAGTGCTGGCTGAAATGGTGCAAGGTTCGCTGCCTGGCCTGTTCACCACGCACCTCGAAAAGGCACAGCCCTACCAGCTGCAGATCGGCTGGGCCGGCGGCGAGCAGGTCACTGAAGACCCCTACAGCTTTGGCCCGCAACTGGGCGAGATGGATTTGCACCTGTTCGCCGAGGGCAACCACCGCGACCTCGCCGGGCGCTTCGGTGCCCAGCCCACCCAGGTGGATGGGGTAGACGGCGTCAACTTCTCGGTGTGGGCGCCCAATGCCCGTCGCGTGTCCGTGGTGGGCGACTTCAACAACTGGGACGGGCGCCGCCACCTGATGCGGCTGCGTCACGAGGCCGGCGTGTGGGAGTTGTTCATCCCGCGCCTGGGTGTGGGCGAAACGTACAAGTTTGAAGTGCTGGGCAAGGGCGGCATTCTGCCGCTCAAGGCCGACCCGCTGGCGCGCGCCACGCAGTTGCCACCGAGCACGGCGTCCAAGGTGGCAGGGCCGTTGGGCCATGCTTGGGGCGACCAGCAGTGGATGGGCGAGCGCGCCCAGCGCCATGCCTACGGCGCGCCGCTGTCGATCTATGAACTGCACCCCGGCTCATGGCGCTGCGAGATGAACGAGGCGGGTGAGGTAGGCCGCTACTACAATTGGCGCGAGCTGGCCGACCGCCTGGTGCCCTATGTGCAGCAGTTGGGCTTTACCCACATCGAGCTGCTGCCGATCATGGAACACCCGTTTGGCGGGTCCTGGGGCTACCAGCCGCTGTCCATGTTCGCACCCACCTCGCGGTATGGCACGGCTGAAGATTTTGCCGCGTTCATCGATGCCTGCCACCAGGCCAGCATCGGCGTGATTCTGGATTGGGTGCCTGCGCATTTCCCCACCGACGAACATGGCCTGGCCCGCTTCGATGGCACGGCGCTGTACGAGTACGACAACCCGCTGGAAGGTTACCACCAGGACTGGAACACCCTCATCTACAACCTGGGGCGCAACGAAGTGCGCGGCTTCATGATGGCGTCGGCCTTGCATTGGCTGAAGCACTTCCATATCGACGGCCTGCGGGTGGATGCCGTGGCGTCGATGCTGTACCGCGACTATTCGCGCAAGGCGGGGGAGTGGGTGCCCAACCGTCATGGCGGGCGTGAGAACCTGGAGGCCATCGACTTCATCCGCCACCTCAACGGTGTGGCGGCCCATGAAGCGCCCGGCGCGTTGATCATCGCCGAAGAATCCACCGCCTGGCCCGGGGTCAGCCAGCCGATTGAACAAGGCGGCCTTGGCTTCGGTTACAAGTGGAACATGGGCTGGATGCATGACACGTTGCATTACATCCAGAACGACCCGGTGCACCGCGCCCACCACCACAACGAAATGAGCTTCGGGTTGGTGTATGCCTATTCCGAGCATTTTGTGCTGCCGATCTCCCATGACGAAGTGGTGCACGGCAAGCGGTCGCTGATCGACAAGATGCCGGGTGACCGTTGGCAGAAGTTCGCCAACCTGCGCGCCTACCTGACCTACATGTGGGCACACCCGGGCAAGAAGCTGCTGTTCATGGGCTGTGAGTTTGGCCAGTGGCGGGAGTGGAACCACGATGCCGAGCTGGACTGGTACCTGCTGCAGTACCCGGAGCATCAGGGTGTGCAGCGCCTTGTCGGCGACCTTAACCGCCTGTACCGCGAGGTGCCGGCGCTGCACGAACAGGACTGCCAGCCGCAGGGCTTCCAGTGGTTGATCGGGGATGACGCGCAAAACAGCGTGTTTGCCTGGTTGCGCTGGAGCAGCGAAGGGGAGCCTGTGTTGGTGGTGGCCAACTTCACGCCGGTGCCACGTGAGGGTTACCGCGTTGGCGTGCCGTTCGGCGAGCGTTGGCAGGAGCTGTTGAACAGTGATGCCGAGACCTATGCGGGTTCGAACATAGGCAACATGGGGGCGGTGGAGAGTGTAAAAACGCCTAGCCACGGGCAACCCCTGTCGCTGGCGCTGAACTTGCCGCCATTGGGCGTGCTGATCATGAGGCCTGCTCGGTAGGTGCAGGTTATTCAAGTTTGGGCCGGGAGGTGATAGCCGTGGCGGATGCGGCGCTTGTGAGACCGAGCGCCGCCTGCGCGGCGCATCGCTAGCTGCGCTCGCTCCTACGGCAGTTCTAGGGCAGTTTAATTGGCCCAACAAAACGTAGGAGCGAGCATAGCTCGCGATGCGCCGCGCAGGCGGCGCTCGGTCTCTCAAGCACCGCATACGCCACGGCAAAACCCCCAGCCGCGACCTGGCCTTACTCCTCTTCGCGCTCCAACACCATCAACACCACCGAACGCCCGGTCACATCGAACGTACTGTCGAATTCCAGCTGCTGCGCTTTACGCAGCTCCGGCCGGTCAGTGTCGATCACGCAACCCCAGTGGTTGCCCTCAGGTACGGTCGGCAGCTTGAACTGCACCGTGTCATGGTGCGCGTTGACGATCAGCAGTACCGTCGCCTCGGCACCCGGCCGTGCAATGCCGCTGACCTGGGCACGGCCGTCGATCAGCATGCCCAGGCAACGGCCATTCGGGTCTTCCCACTGCTCCACGTTCATCTCGTTGCCGTCCGGCGCCAGCCAGGTGACATCCTTCACCCCGATGGCCTCGTTATAGTCACCCACCAGGAAGCTCGAGCGGCGCAGCACGGGGTATTTGAGGCGCAGGCGGGTCAGGCGGCGGACGAACGTCAGCAGGGCCTGGCCTTCGTCATCCAGGTCCCAGTTCACCCAGCCAATCTCGCTGTCCTGGCAATAGGCGTTGTTGTTGCCATGCTGGGTGCGGCTGAACTCGTCCCCCGCCACGATCATCGGCGTGCCTTGGGCAAACAGTAGGGTGGCGAAGAAGTTGCGCATCTGACGCATGCGCAGGGCGTTGATTTCCGGGTCCTCGGTGGGGCCCTCGGCGCCGCAGTTCCACGACACGTTGTTGCTGGTGCCGTCCTGGTTGTTCTCGTCGTTGTCTTCGTTGTGCTTCTCGTTGTACGACACCAGGTCGCGCAGGGTGAAACCGTCGTGGGCGGTGATGAAGTTCACCGACGAGTACGGCCTGCGCCCGCGGTTGTTGAACATGTCGCCAGAGCCCGTCATGCGCGCTGCAAAGTCTGCCAACTGGCCCTCGTCACCTTTCCAGAAGGCCCGCACCGTGTCACGGAACTTGTCGTTCCATTCTGCCCAGCCCGGCGCGAAGTTACCCACCTGGTAGCCCCCAGGGCCGCAGTCCCAGGGCTCGGCGATCAGCTTCACCTGGCGCAGCAGTGGGTCCTGGCGGCAAGCCACCAGGAAGCTGTGGCGTTCGCTGTAACCGTCGTGGTAGCGGCCAAGAATGGTCGCCAGGTCGAAGCGGAAGCCATCGACGTGCATCTCGCCTGCCCAGTAGCGCAGCGAATCGGTGACCAGCTGCAGCACGCAGGAGTGGCTCAGGTCCAGGGTGTTGCCAGTGCCGGAATCGTTGATGTAGTAACGCTTGTTGTCCGGCATCAGGCGGTAGTACGAGGCGTTGTCGATGCCGCGCATCGACAGCGTGGGGCCCATCTCGTTGCCTTCGGCGGTGTGGTTGTAGACCACATCCAGAATCAGCTCCAGGCCGGCATCATGCAGGTGCGCGACCATTTCCTTGAATTCGGCGATCTTGCCACTGGCCAGGTACGCCGGGTGCGGGGCGAAGAAGGCGATGCTGTTGTAGCCCCAGTAGTTGTTCAGGCCTTTCTGCAGCAGGTGCTGGTCGTTGACGAAGGCATGAATGGGCAGCAGTTCGATGCTGGAAACGCCCAGGTCCTTGATGTGCTTGAGCAGCTCGTCATTGGCAAGGCCGGCGAAGGTGCCGCGCAGCTTCTCGGGCACTGCCGGGTGGCGCATGCTGATGCCCTTGGCGTGGGCCTCGTAGACGATGGTGCGGTCCCATGGGGTTTGCACGCGCTGGTCACGGCCCCAGGTGAAGGCCGGGTCGATTACCTTGCACTTGGGCACGAAGGGGGCACTGTCACGCTCATCGAACGACAGGTCGCCATCGGGGTGGCCGATGGTGTAGCCGAACAGGGCTTCGGACCATTTCAGTTCGCCCACCAGCTGCTTGGCGTAGGGGTCGATCAGCAGCTTGTTGGGGTTGAAGCGGTGACCGTTTTCCGGCTCATAGGGGCCATGTACGCGGTAGCCGTAAACCAGCCCAGGGTGAGCGTCGGGCAGGTAGCCGTGGTAGATCTCGTCGGTGTATTCCGGCAACTCGATGCGCTCGAGTTCCTTCTCGCCAGAGGCGTCAAAAATACACAGTTCAACCTTGGTGGCATTGGCCGAGAAGATGGCGAAGTTGACGCCAAGGCCATCCCAGTTGGCGCCGAGGGGGAACGGTAAGCCTTCGCGAATGCGCGATGGTGCAACGGAGCGGGTTTTCTTTGGGGTGCGCGGGCTCATGGCAATCCTCGAATGGCCGTATAGGGCTGGATAGTGTGGGTATTGCTACGCCTCTGCCGCCGACAGGCCTGGTTCACGAATCGCTCGTGGTCAGTGGCTGCCTGCCAGCGGCAGAACCGTTGAAGGCTCAGCTCGCGGTGGGTTTTTTCACAGCGCGAGGTTTTTTGGCAGCGGCAGGCTTGTCGCCTGCAGGCAGCGCTGCAACCTTGGGGTCGGCCGGTGGTTTGGGCGCCGCAGCTGCCTTGGGCTTGGCAGCGGGTTTGTCCCCGGGTTTGGCCTTGGGTGCAGGCTTGGCCTTGCCCTTGGCTTTCGCATCGGGGGCCAGGGCCTCCGCTTCGGCCAGCTTGCGCGCCATTTCCCAATGGCGCTCTTCGTGGCCTTCCGGTTTCCCCTCCGACTCCCAGATCTGGTAGGCAAATTCGCGTATCCGCTTATCGTTGACACTCATCGTGACGCTCCTGAATGCTAGTTGTGTTCGATCAACACGTTGACCGGAAACTCGGAAAGTACGGCGCTTAACTTCAACTCTCTTACAGGGCTGACAACGCTTGCACCGAAAAGTCCAGTCGAGTTGGCAGGGGAAAAGGCAAACGGCAGAATTACCCGCGTATCGTCCCAATTCTGAGCTGGGATCAGGGGCGTCGCAGCCGTGCCTAGCAGCGAGCTGGCCAGGCGTGGGGCAATGATCACCGCCCGTTCGCTGTCCCCCAGGCGGGCGAATGCCACTACCTTGTCGGCGTGCTTGCCTTGCACGGCAAGCGGCAGGTAGGCCCCACGGCGGAACAGCTCAGGGTGAGCCATGCGGCAGTCGAGCACACGCGCAACCAATGCCTGTTTGACCCGTGCGTCCTGCCAGTTAGCCAGCAGCTCGGGCAGCGGCGCATTGTCGGTCAGCGAGGCGCGCCGCGCCGGGTAATCCACCGGCCTGCGGTTGTCTGGATCGACCAGGCTGAAATCCCAGTACTCGTTGCCCTGGTACAGGTCGGGCACACCAGGCACGGTCATGCGCATCAGGGTCTGCACCAGGCTGTTGAGCACGCCGGGGCAACTGATCAGCTGCGCGGCATCCGCCACAGACTTGCGCAGCTGCAGGTGGTCGTCGTTCAGCAGCAGGCCATCCAGGTAGCGTACACAGCTGGCTTCATAGGCTTCGTTGGGTGCGTTCCAGCTGCTGCGCAGCTTGGCCTCGCGCAGGGCCTTCTGCTGCCATTGACGAACCCGTTCGGCGTACTGCTCCAGGCCTTGGTGGTCATGCACATCCAGGCCCAGGGGCCAGGTGCCCAGCAGGGTTTGCAGCAGCATGTACTCGTCGCCGGGGCTGGGGGCCACGCCGTCGTCCAGCGGCTCACGCAGCGGCTCGGCCAGCTCGCGCCAGTGCTCCAGGCGGCTGGCAAGCCAGGGCGCCCGTTCGCTGAGCACCGCCAGGCGGGCACGGGTATCCTCGCCGCGTTTATGGTCGTGGGTGGCCGTGGCCAGCAGGTTATCGGGGAAGTCCCGCAAGCGCCGCTGCGCTTCGTTGTGGAAGTCGTCCAGCGGTGCGCTAAAGCGCTCGGCTTCAAAGCCCACATCGTTGCGCGACAGCAGGCGTGCGCTGCGGTAGAAGGCGGTGTCCTCCACGGCCTTGGCGGCGCTGGGGGCGGTCAGTTGCTGGAAGCGTACACAGGCATGGCGCAGTTGCTTGCGTGCCCGCCCTGGCGGCAGCTGGCGCCAGCCTTCGCCACCCAGCCACTTCTCCATTTGCTCCAGCAAGGGCCAGTCTGCCTCGCTGAGGTCTTGTCGGGCGCCTTCCAGGGCCTGCTGGAAAAAGCCCTCGTCCTCAGCCGGCCTGCCGCAGGCGTTGAAGTAGGTGCGGTACACTGGGTAGTGCGCCACCAGTGCTTGCAACGCTCGGCGGATAGCGCCCAGGGACAGGTCGCGGGTCATCAGGTCGTTGCGCGCCACCTGCAACAATGCCTGGGCCACCGACTCGCAGTCACCGGCCAGGCTGGCGTTGAGCACCAGGTGCCGCGCCAGGCGGATTTCTTCGGCGTAATCCGGGCGCTCGCTCACATTCGCCCACAGTTCCGTCAGCGGCGCTTCGCCGGCGGGGTCGTGCTGCAACAGCGACACCTGGTTCATGAACTCGTAGCCGGTGGTGCCGTCGGTGAGCCAGTCGCGGTGCAGGTGCTCATCCACGCCCAGGATCTTCTCCACGTAAATGGGGAAGTGCTCAAGCGACGCCTGCGGCGGGCGGCTGGCCATCAGGCTGGTGACCCGGCGGCGCAGCTTGCGGCAGTAGCCGCGTGGGTCGGCCAGGCCGTCGATGTGGTCGATGCGCAGGCCGTCCACCAAGCCGCGCTCGATCAGTTTGAACAGCTTGGCATGGGTGGCTTCGAACACCACGGAGCGCTCGACCCGCAGGCCGCCCAGTTCGTTGATGTCGAAGAAACGCCGCCAGTTGATGTCGTCCGCTGCTGTGCGCCAGCTGGCCAGGCGATAGGTCTGACGTTCCAGCAGCAGGTGCAGGCGCTTGAAGCCCGCTTCGCTGCGGCTGTCGAAGGCCACCAGTGCCGACTCCAGGTCGGCACCTTCGCGCACCAGGCGCGCCAGCTCGGCTTGCAGGGGGAGGGCCTCTTCAACAGGTGCAGCCGAGTCACCCAAAGCGGTGAAGTGCTCAGCCAGTGCTGCCAGCGCCGGGTCCGGGCTCAGCGCCAGGATCCAGCCATAGTCCACCGGGCAAATCGGGAAGCGGTGCTCGTAATGGGCAATCTGGAGTACGCCGTTAGCCTTGTCGAATTCAAGCGGGATCTCGCCCTCTTTCAGGGCCACGCCGTAGTCGCTGCCCAGGAACGGCAGCAGCAACTGGCCAGCCAGCAATGGGTCGGCCGAGTGCCACTGGATATCGAAGAATTCGGCATAGGGGCTGCGCCGGCCCCAGGCCAGCAGGCTCTGCCACCACGGGTTGTCGGCCCCGCCCACGGCCATGTGGTTGGATACCGTGTCTACGATCAGCCCCATGCCGTGCTGGCGCAAAGCGGCCACCAGGCGCTCCAGGGCAGCCTCACCGCCCAGTTCCGGGTTTACCTGTGTAGGGTCGACCACATCGTAGCCGTGCCGCGACCCGGCGCGGGCTTTCAGCAGGGGCGATGCGTACAGGTGGCTGATGCCCAGCTGGGCGAAGTAGGGCACCAGCGGCAGGGCGTGGTCGAGGGTGAAGTCGCTGTGAAACTGCAGGCGCAGCGTGGCGGTAAGCGGCTTCATCGGTCGCGCTCCCAGGCTTGCTCGCGGGCCTGAGCCAGCAGCTCCAGGCGCCGTGCGGCGTCTGCATCGTCCAGCATGCGGTCGGCGGGCAGGGCAAAGCGGCGGCGCCAGTTGGGGTGGCCATCGGTGGTGCCGGGCATATTGGGCTGTTCGTCCAGGCCGAGCAGGTCTTCGAGCGGGACCAGTACCAGGGGTGCGCGGGTATGGCCTACATAACGGATAGCGGCATCGATCACGGCAGAGGTGTCCTCAAGCGGGCCATAGTTGGTTTCCAGCGTACGGCGCAGGCCGTCGTGTTCCTTTTGGCGGTCGGCGCGCCAGTGTTGCTCGGTGGCGGCATCGACCAGCCCCAGGCGGTGGCTCCAGTCGATATCGCGGTTCTGCAGCCAACCGGCCACGGGGGCGAGGTCGTGGGTGCCGGTGGTGGCCAGGGCATCGTCGGGCCAGTCCATGATGGGTGTGAATTTGCCGGGCGAGGCTTGCTCGAACGGCAATACACGCATGCCCAACACATTCTTGGCCGCCAAGGCTTCGCGCAGCCCGTCCGGCACTGTGCCCAGGTCTTCGCCCAGGATGACCGCCTGGTTGCGCACCGACTCCAGCGCCAGCAGCCGCAGCAGGTCTTCCAGCGGGTAATTCAGGTAGGCACCTTCGCTGGGCTTGGCGCCACGGGGGATCAACCACAGCCGGCGCAGGCCCATGACGTGGTCGATGCGCAGGCCGCCGGCGTTGGCCATGTTGGCCCTGAGCATTTCGATGAAGGCGCGGTAGCCGTTGCGCTTCAGGCCCTCGGGTGAGAACCCGCAAATGCCCCAGTCCTGGCCGGCGCGGTTGAGGATGTCGGGCGGCGCGCCCACGGTGAGGTTGGCCAGCAATTCGTCCTGGCGGCTCCAGGCCTGGCTACCGGCGCCATCGGCCCCCACCGCCAGGTCGGCAATCAGCCCGATGACCATGCCGTTGCCTGTGGCGGCCTGTTGAGCACGGCGCACGCTGCGCTCGGTCAGCCATTGGCAGAACGCATGGAATTCCACGCTGGACGGGTAGCTTTCGGCTAGGCTCTGCACGCTCGGGTGATACGGGTCGCGCCACTCGGCTGGCCACTTGCGCCAGTCGGCGCCTAGGCCTTCGTCCACCGCCTTGGCTTGCAGTACCTCGAAGCGGCAGTGATGCTCCAGCGCTTCGCCGGCGTCGTCGCGGAAGCTTTCGAAATCGGCGCGCAGGGGGTGGTCGCCCTGGCAAAAATCCTTGTACAGCGCACGCAGCAGCTGGAAACGGAAGTCGGCTGCCCGTGGCCAGTCCACCAGCGGTTCCTGCTCCAGCGCTTCGAGTGCCTGCTCAAGCCCGCTGCTGACGATGGCCGTCCTTACAGCGCGCTCCCCCAGGATGGCGGCTGGGCTGGCGTACAGGGTGTTCAGCAGTAGGCGGCTGGAGGGTGAGTAGGGGCTGTAGTGCTCCTGCTCGAAGGCGGACAACGCGTGAATAGGGCTTATGGCCAGTGCATCTGCCCCGCGCTCGGCGGCGCTGCGGGCCAGCTGTTCCAGGGCCAGGCAGTCGCCATAGCCGCCGTCGCCGGGGCGGCGCAGGCTGTAGAGCTGCGCTGAAAGGCCCCAGCAGCGTGCAGGGGCTTCTTCGGCTACCTCGTGCAATGACAGGCACCCGGCCGGCGCCACGGCCAGCGTGAGCGCATGCCCTGACACCTCAAGCTGGTGGTAACCCACCGGTAGGGTGCCAGGCAGCCGGGCATCGGCGTCCAGCGCCAGTTCCGTCTGGTTGCCGTCCTCCAGTTCACAGCGCACTGCTGCGCCGCTGGCAAAATAGCGTGAGAGGTCGAGCGGCTCGCCCTGGTCTGCAGTCAACAACGGGGGCACATGGTCGGCATCGTCGCTTTGCTCGAGGTCTGCCAGGCTTTCGCGAACCTGCGCGTCATCAGCCGCGGCATGGCCGAGCGCTTCAAGCACCTGGCGCAACACGTCATCACTGACTTGCTGCGGCTTGTTGTTGGCATCGACCCAGTCGCGTGCCAACCCGGCTGCGCTGGCCAGTTTATGGAGCAAGGTTTCGCTCATGGCGCCTCCTGGCCAGCGGGCAGCAAGGTGACCACGCAGCTGTAAGGGGAAAGGGCAGAGCCCGGGTGAGCCGTGTCGCCGCTGTCGAACAGGCAGGCCCCGGCAGGCGGCGCTTGCAACGTCAGCGGCTGCTCGGAGAGGTTAAGGTCGATGCGTAGCGTGCTGCCATCACCCAGCTGCCAGCGGGCGCTGAGTGCCTTGTCTGCCAATACTTCCGCACCCAGAGCACGGGTGCCGGGCAGGCGCGGCATCAACTGTTGGCGACGTACCGCCAGCAACTGCTGGTACAGCCCGTGCCAGCCCGCCAGCACATCCTGTGCATCGGGCCGCGAGTCATCGAAGGTCTGCCGGGCATTGGGGTCGGGGATGCGCGCCCGTTGTTCCGGGTCGGCAAACGCGGCGAAGTGCTCGAACTCGCCCCGACGGCCTTCGCGCACGGCGTCAGCCAGCTCATCGTGGAAGTCGGTGAAGAACAGGAACGGTGCACGGCTGCCGTCATCATCGCCCATGAACAGCAGCGGAATCATCGGGCTCAGCAACAGCAACCCCGTGGCAGCCCGCAGCGCGGCAGGCGGTGCCAGGCGGGTGAGGCGCTCGCCCATCGCCCGGTTGCCGATCTGGTCGTGGTTCTGCAGGAACAGCACAAAGGCGCTGGGTTGCAGGTGCCCGCTCGGTTCGCCGCGGGGTTGGCCATGGCGGTTGGGTTCGCCCTGGAAGACAAAGCCCTCACTCAGGCACCGGGCCAGCTTGTTGATCGGCTGGTGCTTGTAGTCTTCGTAATAGCCTTCGGTCTCGCCCGTGAGCAATACATGCAGCGCGTTATGGCCGTCATCGTTCCACTGCGCATCAAAGCCTTGCTCCAGCAGAAACGCCTGGTTGTGCTCGTTCTCCAGCACCAGCCAAATCTGCCGGCCAGGCTCCACCGCCTCGCGTACGCGACGGGCCAGTTCAACCAGGAAGTCGGGCTGGTCGATGGCGTGCACGGCATCCAGGCGCAGCCCGTCGAAGCGGTAGTCGCACAGCCACATCAGGGCGTTCTGGATGAAGTACTCGCGCACTTCCGGGCGGCGGAAGTCGATGGCCGCGCCCCAGGGGGTCTGGCGGTCTTCACGGAAGAAGGGGCCAGCGTAGGCATGCAGGAAGTTGCCGTCCGGGCCGAAATGGTTGTACACCACGTCCAGCATCACCATCAGGCCATGGCCGTGGGCCTGGTCGATCAGGCTGCACAGCTGCTCGGGGGTGCCGTAGGTGTGCTGCGCCGCATAGGGCAGCACGCCATCGTAGCCCCAGTTGCGGGTGCCCGGGAATTCGCCCACGGGCATCAGCTCGATAGCGGTGATGCCGGTTGCGGCCATGCGTGGCAGCTGGCGTGCCACGCCGTCATAGCCACCCAACACGCCGACGTGCACTTCCTGAATGACTGCTTCATGCCAAGGCCGGCCCTGCCAGGTGTGTTGCCAGGCATAGCCAGCCAGATCCACCAGCTGGCTTGGGCCGTGAACGCCCTCGGGCTGAAAGCGCGATGCGGGGTCGGCCACTTGCAGCTTGCCGTCAATGCGATAGGTGTAGCGGTCCCCGGGTTTGGCAGATGCATCAACGGTAAACCAGCCGTCAGCCTCTGCCTTTAATTCAACCCCGGGTTGTTGCTGCAGTTCCAAGCTCACGCTGCGCGCGTCGGGTGCCCAGAGGGCGAAGCGCGCCGACGTGGCGTCCAGTGAGTGTGCGCCATGCCTGTGCATCTTCGACCCCTTTTTCAGTAATAAGCCAGGTGAGCCTGCTTGACCAGGTCCTCGTAAAGGCGCGCATAGGGTTCAACGGCTTGGCACCAGTTGAATGGCTGCGTCATCGACAGGCAGCGCATGGCGTTGAGCAGGTCCTTCTTCTGGTAGATGTAGAAGGCGCGGCTCAGCGCTTCGCGGTAGCTTTCGACGGTCGATTCATTGAACAGGAAGCCAGTAACACCGTTCTCGATGGTGTCGGCCAGGCCGCCGGTGTTGCGGGCTACTGGCAGCGAGCCAAAGCGCTGGGCATACATCTGGCTCAGGCCGCAGGGCTCGTAGCGCGACGGCATGAGCAAGAAGTCGCTGCCGGCGAACATGCGCCGAGCATCGGTTTCGTTGAAGCCGATGCGTACCCCGATACGGCCCGGGTGGCGCAGGGCCAGCTCGCGCATGGCCTGCTCTTCTTCGGGCTCGCCGCGGCCGATGATCGCGATCTGGCCGCCTTGCTCGACAATGTATTCGGCAACACCCAAGGTCAGGTCCAGGCCTTTCTGGTAGACCAGGCGCGACACCACGGCAAACAACGGCCCTTCGGAAGGTTCCAGTTCGAACAGTTCACGCACCGCCTCGGCGTTGCGCGCCTTGCCGTCCCAGTCGTTGAGGCTGAAGTTGTGCTGCAGGTAGGTGTCGGTGGCGGCATCCCAGCTGTCATCGATACCGTTGGGGATACCCCCCAGCAGCCCCTGCTGGGCCTTGCTGGCCAAGAAGCCATCCAGGCCGCAGCCAAACTCCGGCGTGGTGATCTCCTGGGCGTAGGTGGCGCTGACGGTGGTGATGTGGCTGGAGTAAGCCAGGCCTGCCTTCAGGAACGACAGCTTGCCGTAGAACTCCATGCCTTCCTGCTGCATGGCGTGGTCGGGGATCGCCAGTTCCGGGCTGCAGGCACGGCTGTACACGCCCTGGTAGGCCAGGTTGTGGATGGTGAACAGGGTAGGGGTGCTCAGGCCGCGCCAGTGCATGTAGGCAGGCGCCAAACCGGCAGGCCAGTCGTGGGCATGTACCAGCTCGGGCTTCCAGTGGATCATGCCTTCACCGGCGGCAATTTCGGCGGCGGCCAGGCCCAGGCGGGCGAAACGGATATGGTTGTCCGGCCAGTCGCGGCCGTTTTCGGCAGCGTACGGGGTACCGGGGCGCTGGTACAGCTCAGGGCAGATCAGCACATAGATCACCAGGCCGTCGGGCAGGTCCATGCGCCCGATCTTGCAGGGGGGCAGGGCCGCGTGGCCGCCCAGTTCACCCACGATATGAATGGGGTTGTCGCTGTCCATCACCTGGGGGTAGCCGGGGATCAGCACCCGTACATCATGCAGGTGCGCCAGGGCGCGGGGCAGGGCGGCGGAGACGTCACCCAGGCCGCCGGTCTTCACCAGGTCGGCGATTTCCGAAGTCACGAACAGCACCTTGCGCTTGTTCGGGTTGTTCTGGCGCTGGGCGCCGGGTGCCTTGCCTGCCGGGGGGAGCTCCGGGATGAGCGGTTCGCGATGGTCCGTGGTGAACAAGGTAGCTACATGAGGCTCGACAGCGGCACTGATCATTCTTTCTCTCCATCCCTAAGCTTGGCCGGGTGCTGATAACGCGGCCGTATTACGTATATGTGATTCTCTCTGTTTCCGAATTCTGCGTACTGCATTCCATGCCCCTGGGTCATGCGCACGAGCGCGGCTCAATCGGCATTCCGGCCGAAAGGCAAATGGACTGTCTGGGGTGGGTGGGCCGAATGGGGGGAGATACCCATCCCTCTGGCCTACTTATTTCCTGACCTGCCGGCTTTCGTGAAAGTTCGACTTATTTTCGTCACTTACACCTCCAGCAAAAGCTGGGCCGACAATCGAGTGTAGGGTAGAAAATGTGACAAATGTGACCCGCTGGTCACTATTCTCAGGCCCCGTGCCAGACGCAAACGTTGGCGCTTGCGCCGCTTGCGCAAGCGGGCCTGTGCGCGGCCCATCCGAGGGCAAGCTGCGGTGCACTGAACATCATGGCTGCACTGTGATGGTGCGTGATAATGCTGGGTGGTCCGTGAAGCGGCGCATAGCTGTGTGCCGTTCGTCGCTGAACCCTCGCGCAGCGCGCTGGACTAATCTGAAAGGCTGAACTGTCGTCATCCATTCCAGAATCCAGAAGGGGAGCATCGGCTCATGCAATTGGGAATCGTCGGGCTAGGCCGCATGGGCGGCAATATCGCAAGGCGGCTGACGCGCGCCGGCCACCACACCGTGGTGCACGACCGCAACCTGGATGCCGTTACCGCGCTGGAAGGTGAGGGCAGCCAGGCTGCCCACGACCTGGGCGCATTGGTGGCACAACTGCAGGCACCCCGTGCGGTGTGGGTGATGTTGCCGGCAGGCGAGCCTACCGAACAGACCATCGCCCAGCTTGCCGACCTGCTGGAACCGGGGGATGCGATCATCGACGGCGGCAACACCTTCTACAAGGACGACATGCGCCGCGCCGCCGAGCTGGCCACGCGCGGGCTGCATTACCTGGACGTGGGCACGTCCGGTGGCGTGTGGGGGCTGGAGCGTGGCTACTGCATGATGATTGGCGGCGAAAAGGACGTGTTCGAGCGGCTGGAACCGCTGTTTCTGGCGCTCGCCCCTGGCGTGGGTGAAATCCCGCGTACCCATGGCCTGAGCGGTGAACACCAGCGTGCCGAGCACGGTTACATCCACGCTGGCCCGCCTGGCGCCGGGCACTACGTGAAAATGGTGCATAACGGCATCGAGTACGGGCTGATGCAGGCCTATGCCGAAGGCTTCGACCTGCTGCGCAGCAAGGGCGGTACCGAATTGCCCGAGGACCAGCGCTTCGACCTGAACGTTGCGGAAATTGCCGAAGTGTGGCGACGCGGCAGCGTGGTGACGTCCTGGCTGCTGGACCTCACCGCCGATGCGCTGGCGGCCGACCCTCAGCTTGCCCAGTTCAGCGGCTCGGTGTCGGACAGCGGCGAAGGGCGCTGGACGGTCGATGCCGCAGTGGAGCAGGCGGTGCCGGTGCCGGTGCTGTCCAGCGCGCTGTTCGCACGGTTCCGCTCCCGGCAGCAACAGGGTACCTACGGTGACAAAGTGCTCTCGGCCATGCGCCTGGGGTTTGGTGGCCACGTCGAGAAAAAACCTGAATGAGCAAAAAACAGAAAACTCCCGCTGCCCCACCGTGCACCCTGTTTCTGTTTGGCGCCAATGGCGACCTGGTAAAGCGCCTGCTGATGCCGGCGCTGTACAACCTCAGCCGTGACGGCCTGTTGGACCGCAACCTGCGCATTGTGGGCGTGGACCACAACACTGCCACCGCCGAGGAATTTGCCGAACGCCTGCACACCTTCATCGCCGAGCGCGACAAGGGCGGTGAAGGTGCGCCTGCCAGCCTGGACGAAACCCTCTGGGCCGGCCTGGCCAAACGCCTGGACTACCAGACCGGCGATTTCATGGACCCGGCCACGTACCAGGCCATTGCCGAGCGGGTCAACAAGACCCGCCACGGCAACGCCATTTTCTACCTCGCCACCTCACCGCGCTTTTTCCCCGAAGTGGCCCAGCGGCTGGGTGAGGCGGGCCTGCTGGATGAATCGGGCGGTGGTTTTCGCCGCCTGGTGGTGGAAAAACCCTTCGGCACCGACCTGGCCAGCGCCCAGGCGCTCAATGCCTGCCTGTTGAAGGTAATGGACGAGCGGCAGATCTACCGCATCGACCACTTCCTGGGCAAGGAAACGGTGCAGAACATCATGGTCAGCCGGTTTTCCAACGGCCTGTTCGAATCGTTCTGGAACAACCACTACATCGATCACATCCAGATCACGGCGGCTGAAACCGTGGGTGTAGAAACCCGGGGGGCCTTCTACGACAGCACTGGCGCGTTGCGTGACATGGTACCCAACCACCTGTTCCAGCTGCTGGCAATGGTTGCCATGGAGCCGCCTGCCGCATTTGCCGCGGACGCCGTGCGCGGCGAAAAAGCCAAGGTCATCGGTGCCATCCGGCCCTGGTCCACCAAGATGGCATTGAAGAACTCCGTGCGTGGCCAGTACGTGGCTGGCAAGCAGGGGCGCAAGCAGATTGCCGGGTACCGCCAGGAGGAGAACGTTGCCGAGGATAGCCAGACCGAGACCTTCGTCGCGCTGAAGGTGATGATCGACAACTGGCGCTGGGCGGGTGTGCCGTTCTACCTGCGCACGGGCAAACGCATGAGCGTGCGTGACACCGAAATCGCCATCTGCTTCAAGCCTGCGCCTTATGCCCAGTTCCGAGAGTCGGAGCTGGAGCGGCCCAAGCCCAACTACCTGAAAATCCAGATCCAGCCCAACGAGGGCATGTGGTTCGACCTGCAGGCCAAACGCCCTGGCCCCGAGCTGGTGATGGAGAACGTGGAGCTGGGCTTTGCCTACAAGGACTACTTCAAGATGACCCCTGCCACCGGCTACGAAACGTTGATCTACGACTGCCTCACCGGCGACCAGACGTTGTTCCAGCGCGCCGACAACATCGAGAACGGCTGGCGGGCGGTGCAGCCGTTTCTGGATGCCTGGGCAGCGGGCGGCGAGGTGCACGATTACGCGGCAGGGGAAGATGGGCCCGAAGCGGGCAATGAGTTGCTCGTCCGCGACAAGCGCGAGTGGCACCGCTTGGGTTGAGCCCAACAGCAATCACACACAGGAGCCTCAATGCCCGCTCATATTGAAGACTACGCCCTGCTGGGCAACTGCCGCAGTGCTGCCCTGGTCAGCAAGGACGGCTCGATCGACTGGCTGTGCCTGCCGCGTTTCGATGCCCCTGCGGTGTTCGCGGCGCTGCTGGGCAACGAAGAAAACGGCCGGTGGCGCCTGGCGCCGTGCGACCCCGTGGAGCACTGCAGCCGGCGCTACCTGGACGACACGCTGGTGCTGGAAACCACCTGGGTAACGGCCACCGGGCGTGCCCGTGTGCTGGACTTCATGCCGCTGGGTGAGGTCAATTCGGTGGTGCGCATCGTCGAGGGCATCAGCGGCGAAATCAACTTCGAGATGGACCTGGTGATGCGCTTCGACTACGGGCGCACGGTGCCCTGGGTCGAGCGCCTGGCGCCCCTTACCCTCAGCGCCGTGGCCGGGCCGGACCGGTTGATCCTGGCGACCAGCGTGCCGCCACACGCCCGCGATCACCACACCGGTGCGCGGTTCCGGGTGGGCGCTGGCGAGCGGCAGGTCTTCAGCCTGCGCCACCAGCTGTCGCACCTGCCGGTGCAGCCCGACCATGATGTCGACGCCTCGCTCAAGGACACGGTGGACCAGTGGGAAACCTTTGCTTTCCGTTGCCCGGAGGTGGGGCCGTACACCGCGCTGGTGCGCCGCTCGTTGCTGGTGCTCAAGGCCATGACCTACGCACCTACCGGGGGCATCGTCGCCGCAGTGACCACCTCACTGCCCGAGCGCCTGGGCGGGGAGCGTAACTGGGACTACCGCTTCTGCTGGCTGCGCGATGCCACCATGACCTTGCTGGCGTTCATGAACCTGGGTTACTTCGAAGAGGCGCAGGCGTGGCGCGAATGGTTGCTGCGCTCGGTGGCCGGCAACCCCGAGCAGATGCAGATCATGTACGGCCTGGCCGGTGAACGGGACTTGCAGGAGTACACCCTGCCGTGGCTGGCCGGTTACGAGCACTCCCAGCCGGTGCGCGTAGGCAACGCGGCATCGGCGCAAACCCAGCTGGACATCTATGGCGAGCTGGCCGACGCCATGAGCCAGGCCATTCGCGGCGGGCTGCCTCGGCACCCACGCAGTGCCGCCATCGCCCGGCTGATCCTGCCGTACCTCGAAAGCATCTGGCGTGACCCGGATGAAGGCATCTGGGAAGTGCGCGGCGGTCGGCAGCACTTTGTGCACTCCAAGGTCATGGCCTGGGTGGCGTTCGACCGTGCCGCCGGGCTCGCCGAAACCACGGAAGAAGGCCGCGAACAGGCCCGCCATTACCGCCAGGTGGCCGACCAGATCCACCAGGAGGTGTGCGAGCAGGGCCTGGATGCCGGGGGCAGTCACTTCGTCCAGGCGTATGGTTCTGCCGAAATGGACGCCAGCCTGTTGCACATTGCCCTGACCGGCTTCCTGCCCGCAGAGGACCCACGTTTTCTGCGCACGCTGGAGCAGATCGAGCAGCGCCTGCTGAAAAACGGCCTGCTGCTGCGCTATGACACCGACAGCTGCGGTGACGGCCTGACTGCAGGCGAGGGCACGTTCCTGGTGTGTTCGTTCTGGCTGGCGGATGTGTATGTGCTGTTGGGGCGCCAGGCTGAAGCGCAGGCGCTGTATGAGCGGCTGACCGGCCTGTGCAATGACGTGGGGCTGCTGGCCGAGCAGTACGACCCGGCCGACCAGCGCATGCTGGGTAACTTCCCGCAGGCGTTCAGCCATATCGGCATTATCAATACGGCCATCAACTTGCACCGGGCACAGTGTCCGGCGCGGGACAGGGCGAGGTGTGGGTAGCAGACGTGGCCGCTTTGCGGCCTATCGCCCTACATGGGGTAACCTTGCGTATTACCTTCAGATGGCAGTGGGCTGATGGCCAACCACAAGATCGAGATACGCCGGCGTAACGTGCAAAAAATTCTGCAAGCGGCGGAAAAAGTGTTCGCCGAGCAGGGCTACGGCGGCACCTCCATGGGCGACATCGCCGAGCAGGCCGGGCTGCCGCGTTCCAACCTGCACTACTACTTCACCACCAAGGACGAGCTGTTCCGTGCCGTGCTGCAAGACTTGCTGGAGGAATGGAAGCAGGACGCCCAGTGCTTCGAGCATTTCGATGACCCGCGTGTGGTGCTGACCAGTTACATACGGGCGAAGATGGGCCATTCCCGGTCGCGGCCGCTGGGTTCGCGAATCTGGGCCGAGGAGATGCTGCACGGTGCCCCGGTGCTGGGCATCAACCTCAGCGAAAGCCTGGTGCCCTGGGCGCGGCTGAAGGAGGCCAAGATCCGCCGTTGGGTAGAAGAGGGGCGCATTCAGCCGGTGGAGCCGTCTGCGCTGCTGTACATGATCTGGGCTTCCACCCAGCACTATGCGGACTTCGGTTTCCAGGTAACCCTGCTCAACGGCGGCAAGCCGCTGTCTGACCGCGCCTTTGAAAGCGCGGTGCAGACAGTGACCTGCGTGATCCTGCGGGGCATCGGCCTGGAGCCCTGATGCGCAGGCTTGGCCTCAACTGGCCTCGCGGTAGGGGTTGCGTGGGTCCTGGGTCCAGTTCAGGTAGGGCTTGCCGGTGTCCTGGGCCACCATCTCGATGCAGTCCTGCACCGGGCAGGTGATCTGGCACAGGTTGCAGCCCACGCATTCTTCCTCGATCACCTGGTAAACATGGGTGCCATCCGCTGCAAGGGTGCTGGCGATCGCCTGGTGTGATGTGTCTTCGCAGGCGATGTGGCAGCGGCCACAGCCAATGCAGGTTTGCGGGTCGATGTGGGCAATGGACTTGTAGTTGATGTCCAGGTACTTCCAGTCAGTGGTGTGCCCCACCGCCTGGCCACGGAATGCGTCCAGGTCGCGATGCCCGTGCTGGTCCATCCAGCGCGCCAGCCCGTCCTTCATGTCTTCCACGATGCGAAAGCCATGCAGCATCGCCGCCGTGCACACTTGCACCGCGCCGCTGCCCAGGGCGATGAACTCGGCGGCATCCCGCCAACTGCCAATGCCCCCAATGCCGCAGATGGGCAGGCCGTGGGTCGCCGGGTCGCGGGCGATCTCTGCCACCATGTTCAGGGCAATCGGCTTTACCGCCGACCCGCAATAGCCGCCGTGGGTGCTCTGGTCGCCAACGATGGGGTGGGCCACCATGCGCTCCAGGTCGACGCTGGTGATGGAGTTGATGGTGTTGATCAACGACACCGCATCGGCCCCGCCCCGGTGCGCGGCGCGTGCCGACTGGCGGATGTCGGTGATGTTGGGCGTGAGCTTGACGATCACGGGTAGCGAGCAGTAGGCCTTGCACCAGCGCGTGACCATTTCCACGTACTCCGGCACCTGGCCCACCGCGGCGCCCATGCCGCGTTCGGGCATGCCGTGGGGGCAGCCGAAGTTCAGCTCGATCCCATCTGCACCGGTGGCTTCCACCAGGGGCAAAATGAATTTCCAGGCGTTTTCTTCGCACGGCACCATCAGCGACACGATCAGCGCCCGGTCAGGCCAGTCGCGCTTTACCTGGGTGATTTCACGCAGGTTGATTTCCAGCGAGCGGTCGGTGATCAGCTCGATATTGTTGATGCCTTGCACCACGCGGTTGGCGCCGTAGTGCGCCGAGTAGCGCGACGACACGTTCACCGCAGCAGGGTCTTCGCCCAGGGTCTTCCACACCACGCCGCCCCAGCCCGCCTCGAAGGCCCGTACCACGTTATAGGCTTTGTCGGTAGGCGGCGCTGACGCCAGCCAGAAGGGGTTGGGTGCCTTGATGCCGGCAAATTCGATCGACAGGTCAGCCATTACGCAGCCTCCACGTTGGTCATCAGTTGGGCATGGATGGCTTCAGCCGCCAGCTTGCCGTGTTGCACTGCCTGCACGGTGAGGTCCTGGCCCAGCGCGGTGCAGTCGCCGCCGGCATACACGCCCGGCAGGCTGGTGCGCATGTGCGCGTCTACCCGAATGCGCTCCCCCTCGCGTGCCAGCTGGGCGGCGGCCGGGTCGACCAGGCTGGCATTATCGAAGCCCTGGCCGATGGCCTTGAAAATGGCGTCGGCGGCCAGTTCGAAGGTTTCGCCCGTGTCGCTCAGGCGGCCCTCTGCCAGGGCGGTGCGGGCAAAGCGCATGCCGCGCACCTGCCCGGCTTCGTCCAGCAGCACGGTGTCGGGGCGTGCCCAGGTGTGCAGGCGCACCTGGTTGGCCTTGGCGATGGCCTGCTCGTGGTCCGTGGCGCCCATGTCGGCGTGGCCACGGCGGTACACCAGGTTGACGTCGCGTGCACCCAGGCGGCTCATTTGCACGGCCATGTCGATGGCGGTGTTGCCGGCGCCGATCACCAGGCAGCGGTCGGCCAGGGGCAACTGGCTCAGGTCATCGGCCTGGCGCAGTTCGCGGATGTAGTGGGTAGCTGGCAGCAGCCCTGGGGCATGTTCATCCGGCAGGCCCAAGTCGCGCACGGCATTCAGGCCCAGGCCCAGGAACACCGCGTCGTACTGCTTTCGCAGGCTGGCCAGGCTGAGGTTGCCGCCCAGGCGCTGGCCGTGGCGGATTTCGATACCGCCAATGCCCAGCAGAAATGCCACTTCACGCTGGGCATAGTCGTCCACCAGCTTGTAGCGGGCGATGCCGTATTCGTTCAGGCCGCCTGGCTTGTCACTGGCTTCAAACACCACCACCTCGTGCCCATGCAGAGCGAGGCGATGGGCGCACGACAGCCCAGCCGGGCCGGCACCGACCACGGCGATCCGTTTGCCGGTGGCCGGTGAGCGCCGAAACGGGTGTTCTGTGAAGTGCGCGTTATCCAGTGCATAGCGTTGCAACTGGCCGATCAATACGGGTGCGCATTCCTGGGCATTGTTCCGCACGCAGGCCTGCTGGCAGAGAATTTCGGTAGGGCATACGCGGGCGCAACTGCCGCCGAGGATGTTGGCCGAGAGAATGCGCTGGGCCGCCCCCTGGAGGTTCTCGTCGCTGATACGGTGGATGAACGACGGGATGTCGATTTCACTGGGGCAGGCATTGATGCACGGGGCGTCGTAGCAGTACAGGCAGCGCGCGCTTTCTACGGCGGCCTGGCGGGCGGTGAGGGGTGGGGCCAGGTCGCTGAAGCGCTCGGCCAGCTGGTCTGCACGGGCCTGGGGGCGCGGCAGATGGCTCAGGGGATCGATCACGGTGGTAGCCTCTTTTTTTTATGAGTGCAGACAACGCGAGGGTTGCGTGGCAGGTGCTCAGCGCTGCACGGGTGTTGGGCGCTGATGCTCGGCCCGACGTTCCAGTACCTCGTACACCGACGGGTACGCTGGGCGCTGCACGTAACGGCCCGCCCCGGCTTCGGCGCGCAGGTCACCATTGGCCCACACCACCTTGCCCTGGCTGATGGTGTGGCTGGGTATGCCACGTACCGTGCGCCCTTCGAAGATGTTGAAGTCCACGCGCTGGTGGTGGGTCTTGGCCGAGAGGGTGCGGGTGCCGTGCGGGTCCCATAGCACCAGGTCGGCGTCAGCCCCCACGCGCACGGCGCCCTTGCGGGGGAACAGGTTGAAGATTTTCGCCGTGTTGGTGGAGGTCAGCGCGACGAACTCGTGCATGGACAGGCGCCCGCTGTTCACCCCGGCATCCCACAACACGGCCATGCGGTCCTCGATGCCCGCAGTGCCATTGGGGATGCGGCTGAAGTCATCCCGCCCCATGGCTTTCTGCTCGGCGCAGAAGCAGCAATGGTCGGTGGCCGTGGTGTGCAGGTTGCCAGACTGCAGGCCGTGCCACAGGGCCTCCTGGTGTTCGCGTGGGCGGAACGGCGGGCTCATCACGTAGCCGGCGGCGGTCGCCCAGTCGGGGTCGCGGTACACACTGTCATCCAGCAGCAGATGGCCCGGCAGCACTTCACCGTAGACCGGTTGGCCCTTGCTGCGCGCATAGGTGATTTCGTCCAGGGCCTCGCGGCTGGAGATGTGCACGAGGTACAGCGGGGTGCCCAGGGTTTCGGCGATGCGGATGGCTCGGCTTGCCGCTTCTCCCTCAACCTGGGAGGGGCGCGACAGCGGGTGCGCTTCGGGCCCGGTCATGCCTTGGGCCAGCAGTTTTTTCTGCAGGTGGTACACCAGCTCGCCGTTTTCGGCATGCACGGTGGGCACCGCGCCCAGTTGCAGGCAGCGCTCGAAGCTGGCCACCAAGGTGTCGTCGGCGGCCATGATCGCGTTCTTGTACGCCATGAAGTGCTTGAAGCTGTTTACCCCATGCTGGCTCACCAGTTCGCCCATTTCTTCGGCCATCTGCTCGCTCCACCAGGTGATGGCGACGTGGAAGCCATAGTCGCTGGCGCTTTTCTGTGCCCAGCCGCGCCAGGTGTGGAAGGCCTCCAGCAGCGATTGCTGAGGGTTGGGGATGACGAAATCAATGATGGACGTGGTACCGCCCGCGAGCCCGGCAGCGGTGCCGCTGAAGAAGTCTTCGCTGGCCACCGTGCCCATGAACGGCAGTTGCATGTGGGTGTGCGGGTCGATGCCGCCGGGCATCAGGTACTGGCCGCTGCCATCGAGTACTTCGCAGTCGGTGGGCGCTTCAAGGTCTTGGCCGATGGCCTGGATCAGGCCCTCGGCACATAGCACATCGGCGGGGTAGCTTTCTTCGTGGGTAACCACGGTGGCGCCACGGATCAACAGGGGCATACCGTCTTCCTCGCAGGCTGACCGGTCTTGGCCGGTTCTTGGAATTGTCGGGGCAGGCCTGGCAGGGTTTGATCCTGTCAGGCCTGACAAGAATCGAGGCTAGATGCTGATTGCGCATTCAGCAAGAAATAATTCCCACGAATTTTGTGGTTTTTAAGTTGTTGAAAGTAAACAACAAATAATTATTTCGCGGTCTAGCATGCGGGTTTCAGAGGACATTGACTGACTTGACAAGATACAGATCTGGTCAAGATTTTAACCACATTCAGCGTGTGTACTCCGGCCATCGCATTAGCCCGATGAGCAAACAACTACAACAAATCTGGAGAATGCCCCATGCAACAGAGCAGATCGCAAGTGGTCGAGCAAAATGGCCTGTTCGAGCTGTGCGAGGGCAGCGATGTACTCGACAGCCCGCGCTACAACGCCGACATCGCACCTACCAAGGTGCACCAGCGCACCTGGAACAAATGGCACATCACTGCACTGTGGGTCGGCATGTCGGTGTGTGTGCCTACCTATACACTCGGGGGTGTGCTCACGGCCTATTTTGGCCTTAGCGTGGGCGAAGCGTTGATGGCCATCCTGTTGGCCAACCTGATCGTGCTGATTCCGCTGACGCTCAATGCGTTCCCCGGGACAAAGTACGGTATCCCGTTCCCGGTACTGCTGCGCTCGTCGTTTGGTGTGTTGGGTTCGAATGTACCGTGCCTGGTGCGGGCGGTGGTGGCCTGCGGCTGGTTCGGCATCCAGACCTTGTTCGGCGGGCTGGCCATCCACCTGTTCCTGGGCTCGGTGTTCGAGGGCTGGAAGGCCCTGGGCGGCACCGGCGAGGTGATCGGCTTCATGATTTTCTGGTGCCTGAACCTGTGGGTGGTGCTGCGCGGTGCCGAGTCGATCAAGTGGCTCGAAACCCTCTCGGCGCCGTTACTGGTGGCGGTGGGCCTGGGCCTGCTGGTATGGGCACTGCCGCACATGTCGATGACCGAACTGCTGGCCCAGCCGCCCAAGCGCCCTGAGGGGGCGAGCATGGTCGGGTACTTCTGCGCCGGGCTTACCGCCATGGTCGGTTTCTGGGCCACGCTGTCGCTGAACATACCGGATTTCAGCCGCTATGCACGCAGCCAGAAGGACCAGATTCTGGGGCAGATTTTCGGTTTGCCGCTGACCATGTTCCTGTTTGCGTCATTGGGCGTGGTACTCACGGCGGCTTCCGCGTCGCTGGTGGGCGAAACCGTGTCGGACCCGGTCAGCCTGATCGGCAAGATCCACAGCCCGTTCTGGGTGGCCCTGGCCATGGCGCTGATCGTGATAGCCACTCTGTCGACCAACACGGCGGCGAACATCGTCTCGCCCACCAACGACTTCCAGAACATTGCCCCGCGTTTGATTGGCCGCAGCCGGGCGGTATGGCTTACCGGCTTCATCGGCTTGGCCCTGATGGGCCACGAGTTGCTGAAGAAGCTGGGCTTGATTGTTTCCGACCTCAGCCTTGAAAGCGTGTATTCCAATTGGCTGCTGGGCTACTCCAGCCTGCTGGGGCCGATTGCCGGCATCATGGTGGTGGACTACTTCCTGGTGCGTCGCCAGCAGCTGGACCTGGCCGGGCTGTACCGTGACGACGTTTACCCGGCCTGGAACTGGGCCGGGTTTGCCGCCTTCGGCGTGCCGGTGGCATTGACCGTGATGGCCATCGGCAACAGCCGCTTCAGCTGGTTCTACGACTATGGCTGGTTCACCGGGTCGTTGCTCGGGGCCGCCTTGTATTACCTGTTCGCCGGGCTGGCCGCCCGCAGCCCTGCGCGGGTGGCCAAGCCGTTGCCTTGAAGCCGGCACACACACGCCGTGCGCCACGATCACAACAATGCCTGAGGATGAACCCGTGAACCCAGCCCAAGACATTCTGCAAAGCACTGACCAGCACGTCGACAGCGCACGCCTGTGGCAATCGCTGATGGACCTGGCCCGCCTGGGGGCCACTGCAAAAGGCGGTGTCTGCCGCCTGGCCCTGACCGACCTGGACCGCCAGGCCCGGGACCTGTTCGTGCAGTGGTGCGAAGAGGCCGGGTGCACGGTCAGCATCGATGGTGTAGGCAACCTGTTTGCCCGCCGCCCCGGGCGCAACCCGGCGCTGCCACCGGTGATGACGGGCAGCCACATCGATACGCAGCCCACTGGTGGCAAGTTCGATGGCTGCTTTGGGGTGATGGCTGGCCTGGAGGTGATCCGCACCCTCAACGACCTGGGCGTGGAAACCGAGGCGCCGCTGGAGGTGGTAGTGTGGACCAACGAAGAGGGCTCGCGTTTTGCGCCGTGCATGATGGGCTCAGGCGTGTTCGCCGGTAAATTCAGCCTGGCTGACACGTTGGCCAAGCGTGATGCCCAGGGCACAAGCGTCGGCGAGGCCCTGGGTGCCATAGGCTATGCCGGGCCCCGCAGCGTGACCGGCCACCCGGTGGGTGCGTACTTCGAGGCACATATCGAACAAGGCCCGATTCTGGAAGACCAGGCCAAAACCATCGGTGTGGTGCTGGGGGCGCTGGGCCAGAAGTGGTTCGACCTGACCTTGCGCGGGGTCGAAGCGCATGCCGGCCCCACCCCCATGCACCTGCGCAAGGACGCCCTGGTAGGTGCGGCGGCCGTGGTGCAGGCGGTGAACCGTACCGCGCTGGCTCACCAGCCCCACGCCTGCGGCACAGTGGGTTGTCTGCAGGCGTACCCGGGCTCGCGCAACGTGATACCTGGGGAGGTGCGCATGACCCTGGACTTCCGGCACCTTGAGGGTGAACGGCTGGATGCGATGATTGCTGAAGTGCGCGGGGTGATCGAGGCCACCTGTGCCACCCATGGCCTGGCCCATGAGCTGGTGCCTACGGCAGACTTCCCGGCCTTGTACTTCGACAAAGGTTGTGTCGACGCGGTGCGCCAGTCGGCCGAGGCGTTGGGTTTGCCGCACATGGACATCGTCAGCGGGGCGGGGCACGACGCGATCTTCCTGGCAGAGCTAGGCCCGGCAGGGATGATCTTCGTGCCCTGCGAGAATGGCATCAGCCACAACGAAATCGAGAACGCCACGGCGGAGGACTTGGCTGCGGGCTGTGCGGTGTTGCTGCGAGCGATGCTGGCGGCTTCCCAGGCGGTGGCCAAGGCGCAGCTGGCGGCCTAGTCAGGATGCTGGCACCAGCAAGCCATCGCGCCCCAAGTGATAGCGCTGCAGGTCGGCGGCCAAGGTCAGGTTGCCGCGATAATGCGCCTGGGCTTCGTGGCGTACGTCGTCGATGGAGGGGCTGCGTTGGGGGTCTGCCTGGTAGCGGGCGCTGAAGTGCGTCAGCACCAGGTTTCGGACGCCGGCGCTCTCGGCCATGTGCGCCACATCAGCGGCGGTGCTGTGGCCGTAGGTAACCCCTGTGCGCTCCACCGCCGGCTGGGTGAACGTGGCCTCGTGCACCAGTACGTCGGCATCGGCTGCCACCCCTGCCAGCAAGTCGGGGGTATCGTTATCCCCGCAGATGATGACCCGACGCGGTGCACGGCCCGGGCTGAGGTAATCGGCGGCATCCAGCGCACGTTCACCATGCTGCACAGGCAGGCCCTTTGCCAGATCCCCCCAGAGAGGGCCGCGCGGGATGCCTTCGGCGTCCAGGCGGTCGGTGTTCAGGCGCGGCTGCGGACACACTTCGTCGAATACATACCCCACACTGGGCACTCGATGGGAGAGCGCGACGGTGGTGACCTTGACCGTGCCGTTCTGCCAACCCTCGAAACCTTCCACCGCCAGTAGCCGCAGCTCGAAAGACAGGTGGCTGTCGGTGGCCGCAAGGCTCAGGCGCAGCCAAGGGTGCAGCGCCTCAGGCAACACCACGTCCAGGGGATCGCGCCGGCCATTCATGCTTGCACTGGACAACAGGCCGGGCAGGCCCAGGCAATGATCGCCATGCACATGGGTGATGAAAATGCCTGCCAGGTCCTGGGCGGACAACGGCGTGTGCAGCAGGCGGTGCTGGGTACCTTCACCACAGTCCACCAGGTACCAGCCTCTGCCCGTGGTTTCGAGCAGCGCTGTGGCGCTGACATTGCGGGCCTTGGTCGGCACTCCGGCCGAAGTGCCGAGAAACAGCAGGTCCATTCTTACTCCTGTGATGGCCGGCTTATGCCGGGGCGGTGTTCAGTTCATGGCCTTGGTATCAGCCTGGCGCCACACCAGCTTGCTGGTGTCGTAACCCTGTTCACGGGCGATGCCCAGCAACTGGTCGCGGGTCTGGTCGGGGATGGCGGGGGTGCGTGACAGCAGCCACAGGTATTCCCGGTTCGGGTGGCCTACCAGCGCCACGCGGTAGTCCTTGTCGTGGTACAGCACCCAGTACTCGCCCTTGGTCAGGTCCGGTGCCAGGCGGCTGAACCAGTTGTCGAAGCGTACCCACAGCTTGTCGGTACTGCCAGCCTGCTGGGCCTCGGCAATGCCCTTGGCCTCGTTCCACTCGCCGTCCTTCTCCTTGCAGCGGTTGGTGACGTCGATGCGGCCATCGGTGCGCAGGGCATAGTGGGCCTCGGACTGCACGCAGTTGCGCTGGAAGAACATTGGCAGGCGTGCCAGTTCGTACCAGGTGCCCTGGTAGCGTTGCAGGTCCACTTGCTGAGTGCGCGGCGGGGCGGGGTGATCGTTGCCGGCGCAGCCGTAAAGGGCCAGGGCCATGCAGGAAAGCATCAATGCCTTGCGTATCGCCATTGCGTTTCTCCCGGAAGTTGGGTGCCTGAATGTTTCGATGCCAGGCGCGAGCAAAAGTTGTGCGCAATCGCACGATGCACCAGTCCCGGTTTTGGCAGACGTGCAGCCACCTGCCTGGGTTACCATCGATGGCATCGCCTTATACCCACAGGAGTGTCGCCCATGGCCGAATACAGCGCGTTCAAGGTCGAACTGATCGACAACATCGCACACGTCCAGATCAACCGGCCTGAAAAGCTCAATGCCATGAATGCGGCATTCTGGGAGGAGATCATCGATATCTTCCAGTGGGTGGACGACACCGATGCCATACGGGTGGTGGTCATCAGTGGCGCCGGCAAGCACTTTTCTGCCGGCATCGACCTGGCGCTACTGGCGTCGGTGGCGGGCCAGCTGGGCAAGGATGTGGGGCGCAATGCGCGGCTGTTGCGCAAGACCATCCTGCGCATGCAGGCTTCGTTCAATGCGGTGGACCAATGCCGCAAGCCGGTACTGGCGGCGGTGCAGGGCTACTGCATCGGCGGGGCCATCGACCTGATATCAGCCTGCGACATGCGCTATTGCAGCGCTGACGCGCAGTTTTCCATCAAGGAAATCGACATGGGCATGGCGGCCGATGTCGGCACGCTGCAACGTTTGCCACGTATCATCAGCGACGGCATGATGCGAGAGCTGGCCTACACCGGGCGCAATGTGGAGGCTGACGAGGCGCTGCGCATTGGCCTGGTGAACCGCGTGTACGATGACGCTGCTACCCTGCTGGACGGGGTTTTTGCCATGGCCCGGGACATTGCCGCAAAATCGCCCATTGCCGTGGCCGGTACCAAGCACCTGCTCAGCTACATGCGTGACCACCGCGTTGACGACGGCCTCGACTACATCGCTACCTGGAACGCTGCGATGCTGCAGTCCGAAGACCTTCGGCTGGCGATGGCAGCGCACATGAGCAAACAGAAACCGACGTTCACCGACTGACAACCCGGGGGACGCGCCTTACAGGAACCCTGATATGTCAGCACGCTGGACCACTGCAGTACTCGACCCCCAGATCACCGGCGGCCTGGCAGTGGCCCGTAGCCCGGAAGGGTTTCTGGTGGCCGACGAGGGGGCAATGTTCCCCCGGGACTGGCTGAAACGCCAGGGCCTGGACGTGCTGTGTGAACACGGCATCGGCCATTTCGACGGCCAGCCAGTGTTCCTGCTGGAGCTGCACAGCGCAGCGGCCCTGCCAGGCTGCAGCTGGCGCAGCTTGCGTGCGTTCATGCTGGAGGGTGATTTCGACACCTACAAGGTGCTGGGCTATGCCGCACAGATTGGCACCTGGGCGCGGGAACACCGGTTCTGCGGCAGCTGCGGCCAGGCCATGACGCAAATCCGCTGGGAGCGGGCCATGCACTGTACGGCCTGCGACCTGCGCAGCTACCCGCGTATTTCACCGAGCATGATCGTGCTGGTGACCCGTGGCGATGAGATCCTGCTGGCACGCTCCCCGCGCTTTGTGGCCGGCGTATACAGCACCCTGGCAGGTTTCGCCGAGCCCGGCGAGTCGGCCGAGGATTGCCTGGTGCGCGAGGTACACGAAGAAGTGGCGGTGCAGGTGAAGAACATCCAGTACGTGGGCAGCCAGTGCTGGCCATTTCCCCACTCGATGATGCTGGGTTTTCACGCCGAGTACGCCGGTGGCGACATCGTGATGCAGCCTGATGAAATCGAGGATGCGCAGTGGTTCAGTGTGCACCACCTGCCACCGCTGCCGGCGGGCCGCTCCATCGCCCGCCACCTCATCGACCTGTACGTGGCGCGGCGGTTAGGCCTGCCCGAACCAGTGCTGCCACGCTAGGCGCACGGTCAGCGCCAGCACCACGGTGATGAACACGGGGCGGATGAACTTGCTGCCCCCGCTGATGGCGGTGCGCGCACCAAAGAACGCGCCGACCATCACCGACAGGCCCATGCACAGGCCCACGATGTAATCCACCTGCCCGGACAACACGAACACCGTCAGCGCTGCGATGTTGCTGACGAAGTTCATGCTGCGGGCCACGCCGCTGGCACGCACCAGGTCGATGGGGTACAGCAGCAGTGTACTCACCGTCCAGAATGCCCCGGTGCCGGGGCCGGCAACGCCGTCGTAGAAGCCCAGGGCCAGGCCCTGCGGCGCCTGCCACTTCTTGCTGATTGGCGCTTCGGCATCCAGCGGCGCCTTGGGCGTGCCGCCGAACAGCAGGTAGATGCCGCAGGCAAACACGATCACTGGCAGCATCTTGTTCAGCCATTCGGCCGGCATGTAGTGGGCCACCACTGCGCCCAGCAGCGCCCCGACCAAGGTGCCGAGCAATGCCCGCCGCCATTGCACCGGGTGGAACAGCTTGCGCCGGTAGTAGGTGAACCCCGCCGTGGCAGAGCCAAATGTGGAACTGAGCTTGTTGGTGCCCAGCACCAGGTGCGGCGGCATGCCAGCCGTGAGCAGGGCGGGGGTGGTCAGCAGGCCGCCACCGCCGGCGATGGCATCGATGAAACCGGCGACAAAGGCAACCAGGACCAGGATCAGTAGGGTGAGGGGTTCAACGGTGAGCTCGAAGGGCATGGCGTTCTGGCAGGCAGGGAGGCTGGGTGCGACAACAAGCCGCGTGCGAAGCAGCCCATGGTAATGCCGTGAAGGGGCCGGTGCCAGTGCCGAGTGCCTTGCAGAACACACACCATGCCGTTTGCTGGCCTCGTCACAGGAACCAGCGGTATTCCCGGGCGCTCACCTCTTGCATGAACGCCAGGTGATCCTGGCGCTTGTTTTCGCAGTACACCATCACGAACTCCTCCCCCAGGCCTTGTTTGGCCGCCGGGTGGTGCCGCATGGCGGCCACGGCGCTGAGCATGTCCGTGGGGAAATCGATGCCGCTGCTGCGGTCCTCATTCAGCGGGGCGATCGGTTCCTGCCTGGCATCCAGCCCTTGTTCCATGCCGCACAGGATGGCCGCCAGGACCAGGTAGGGGTTGGCATCGGCACCGGCAAGCCGGTGTTCGATGCGTAAATTGGCCGGGTCTGACTCCGGGATGCGGATGCATGCGTCGCGGTCTTCGAAGCCCCAACTGGCGCGGCTGGCCGCATTGACCATGGCGCCGTAGCGGCGGAAGGCGTTGTGGTTGGCAGCAAATATCGGCATGCAATGGGGCAGCAGTGCCAGGCAGCCGGCCACAGCGTGGCGAAGCGGGCGCTGGCCGCCCGCTGCCAGCAGGTTGCTGCCCGCTGCATCGTACAGGCTGACGTGCACATGCATGCCGCTGCCAGGTGCCTGCAGGTAGGGTTTACTCATGAACGAGGCGCGGTAGCCGTGTTTGAGCGCGACGCCACGGGTGCTGCGGCAGAACAGTGCGGCCCAGTCTGCCGCACGCAGGCCATCATCGCAGTGGCCAAAGTTGATCTCGAACTGGCCGGGGCCCAGTTCCGCGCTGATCACGTTGGCGTCCACGCCTTGCAGGTTGGCGGTGTCGACCATGTCGCGCAGCACGTCGCCAAAGCGCGACAGCCGCTCCATGTGCATGTTCGGCTGGTTATCCGCATCGCCTGTCAGGCTGTCGCGGGGGCACTGCGGCAAGCCGTCTTTCAGTGCGCGGTCGAACAGGTAGAACTCCAATTCGAATGCGACTACCGGGTGGATACCGCGCCGCGCCAGGCGTTGCAGCACCCTGGCCAGTACTTCGCGGGGTTCGAACTCGATGGGCGCGGGGGTGCCGTCGGTGGTGATCAGCATCTGCCCCAGCGCTTGCTGCTCCCAGGTCACCGGCTTGAGTGTGCCGGGTATCAGCCGGCGCACGGCATCCGGGTCGCCATCGCTGAAACAGTAGTCACCGATGGGGAACAAGCCGCCCTGTGCCCCTAGCAGCACGGCATTTTGTGGCAGCTTCAGGGGGCTGCCTGCAGCAACCTTTTCCAGCATGTCGATGGGGTAGCGCTTGCCGTAGAAGTGGCCAGGGATGTCGAGGCACAGCAGATCGACATAGCGTACCTCAGGGTAGTGCGCCCTGAACGCGCGCACTTCGCTGGGCAGGTCGGGGAAGTCGGTGGCGGTGTTGGCCGTGCTGTCCAAGCCTGAGCTCATGAAACGTATCCAAGATTGTTTCAATCCAATCTAGCAGAAGCCCTACCCGGTGCCAGGCCCGCGTGCTGCACCCTTGGCCTGGGTCAGGTGCTGGCCTTTCTGCGGGTTACCCTCGCTTTACCCCCTGCGGCCTTACCGGTTGCCGCTTTGCCTGCAGCAGCCTTGGTTTTGCCGCCGCTTCTGCGCTTCTTTTTCCACGGCGGGGCTGCGCCGGCTGCGGGCCCGCTGATGGTCATGCGCAAGCCGCTGCAGCGTTCTACCAGCTTGCCCATCCAGGCCGACTGGCGGGTGACGAATTCGTCCAGGCTCATTTCGCCGCTTTGCACCATGTCCAATGCCTGCTCCCAGATAGCGGTAGTGCCTGGGTCGGCGATGGCGCGGGGCACTGCATCGATCAGGCTGAACGCCGCAGGGGTGGCAGACAGCGCCTTGCCGTTCTTGACCAGGTAGCCGCGGTCGAGCAAGCCCTGGATGATACTGGCGCGGGTGGCCTCGGTGCCGATGCCGGTGGTTTCTTTCAGCTTCTGTTTCAGCCGCGGGTCGTCCACCAGTTTGGCCACGTTCTTCATGGCCTTGATCAGATCACCCTCGGTGAACGGCTTGGGTGGCTGGGTCCACAGGTCCTTCAATTGCACCGCCTGTACGGCGCAGCCCTGGCCCTGGCTCAGCGCCGGCAGTACCTGAGGCGGGGCGGCTTCACGGCCCTTGGCCGGTGTGAGGGCTTCGGGCAGGGCGCGTCGCCAGCCCGGCTCGACAATCTGTTTGCCGACAGCCCGCAGGGCGTGGCCGGCGCAATCGAAGTCGGCCTGGGTGCGGTCGTATTCGTGGTTTGGCAGAAACTGCGCCAGGTAGCGGGCGCGGATCAGGGTATACACAGCCTTGTGCTTGGCCGGTAGCCGCGCCGGGTCGCTGGCGGCAGCCGTGGGGATTATGCCGTGGTGCGCGCTGACCTTGGCGTCGTTCCAGGCCCGGGAGCGGCGCTGGGGCTCCAGGTGTGGCTGCAGCGGTGCCAGGCTGGCATCGGCCCGCTGCAGTGCAGCCAGAATGCCAGGCGCCTCACTGTGCTGGCTGAGCGGCAGGTAGCCGCAGTCGCTGCGTGGGTAGGTGATCAGTTTGTGTGTTTCGTACAGGGCCTGGGCGATGTCCAGGGTTTCCTGGGCACCCAGGCCGAATTTTTTCGAGCACAGCTCCTGCAACGTGCCGAGATCAAAGGGCAGGGGGGCGGCTTCGCGCACCCGCTCTGTGCTCACCCGGGTGGCGTGTGCGACCCCGGCATTGCCGATGTCTACTGCGGCCTGTTGCGCCAGTGCCTGGTTCAGGCAGCGGCCCTGCTCGTCGCAGGTGTCGTCCGGTGCCCGCCACTGGGCGTTGAAGGCCTGGCCGGCATGGGCCAGTTGCACATCGATAGCCCAGAAGGGGACAGGCACGAAATTGGCGATGTTGCGGTCGCGGTCGACCACCAGGCGCAGGGTAGGGGTTTGTACCCGGCCCACTGGCAGCACCCCCTGATAGCCCGATTGCCGGCCCAGCAGCGTGAACAGCCGGCTCATGTTCATGCCGATCAGCCAGTCGGCGCGGGAGCGGCCCAGGGCCGAATGGTACAGGTTGAAGGTTTCGTGGCCGGGGAGCAGGCGGGCCAGGGCCTTGCGAATGGACGCATCGTCCAGGGCCGACAGCCACAACCGCTGTACCGGGCCTCGGTAACGGCAATGCTCGACCAGCTCGCGGGCGATCATTTCGCCTTCGCGGTCCGCATCGGTGGCGATGACGAGCTCGCGGGCTTCGCCCAGCAGGCGCTTGACCGCCTTGAACTGGCTGGCCGTTTTGGGTTTGACCTGCATCTTCCACTGCGCGGGGATGATCGGCAGGTCGGCGAGGTTCCAGCGCTTGTAGCGCTCGTCGTAGCTGTCTGGCGGGGCGGTTTCCAGCAGGTGGCCGATGCACCAGGTTACACAGACGTCGGTACCCTGCCAGCAGCCGTCGGCCTTGCGATGGGCGCCGAGCACCTTGGCGATGTCTTTTGCCTGGGAGGGCTTTTCACAGAGGAACAGGCGCATGGCCGCAGACGCTTCATCAGGTAGATGGGCACTAGGATGCGCAAGCAGGCGCCGGGAGGCAAGTTTTATCTGGATGGATGTACAGGTTTTTGTGAAGGTTTGTGTGCGGTCAACGCGGTATGCGCTCGCTCGATACCCCTTGGTAGGCGCGAGCGCACCGCGTGACAGGGCCGCAGGGCGGCCCTGCGTGTCAGCCTTGGGCGTCGCGCAACATGTCCACGTGCGGAATACCCGCCTCCAGGAACTCCTCACTCACCACGCGAAAGCCCAGCCGTTCGTAAAACGGTGTGGCATGCACCTGGGCACTCAGGCGCTGCGTTTTCAGATCACGGTGCTGCGCTTCGGCGATTACCGCATTCATCAAGGCATCGCCCACCTTCAAGCCCCGCCAGTCCTTGAGCACCGACACACGGCCGATGGTGCCGTCAGACAGCAGCCTGGCCGTACCGATCGCATAGTCACCTTCAACGGCCAGGAAGTGCACCGCCGTCGGGTCATCGGAGTCCCATTCAAGTTCAGGCGGCACGTGTTGCTCGGCGATGAACACCGCTTCACGGATGCGGCGGATGTCGGCGTTGTCCTTGTGCCAATCGGCGAGGCGCACACGAATTTTATTCATTGGCGAATCCCAGGCTTCCTTGCTTAACCAGTTGCTGCACCAGCATCAGTGCGTCTTCATCCTGCAGCCATTGGCCGAGGTTGTCGATGTGCAGGGCATCGGCTGCGCACACCAGCTTCAGCAATTCGCGCAACTTGCCAGGCAGCGGGCAGCTGCGACCGCTGGCGAACAGCAACAGGTCTTGTTCGAACTCCGACCAGGCCATGCGCGCGCTCGGGTTACGGATCAGGATCGCACCCTGCTCAAGGGCATCGATCAGTTCTTCTTCCGACAGCTCTTCGCCGACGATTTGCTCGGGGTAGCGCGGCTCGGTCATGAACTGGCCGAACCAGGTCAGCAGCAGGTCCTTGTCACCCATATGCTTCTCGAGCAGCGCCTTGAGGCGGTCGAGGGCATCGTGCTGGATCTGGTGAGGGTCGCTGGCGGGCTGCGCGTCAGCGTCGCTGTAGCGCTCTTCGTCCGGCAGGAACTGGCCGAGGAAGTCGGTGAAGTGGGTCAGCACTTCGGCGGCGCTTGGGGCACGGAAGCCGACAGAGTAGGTTAGGCAGTCGTCCACCGCCACGCCATAGTGGGCCAGGCGCGGTGGCAGGTAGAGCATGTCACCGGGCTCAAGGGTCCACTCCCCGCTCTGCTCGAATTCGGCCAGGATGCGCAGGTCGCTGTGCTCCAGCAGCGCGCTGTCGCTGCTGCACATCTGGCCCACTTTCCAGTTGCGCTGGCCATGGCCTTGCAGCAGGAACACGTCATAGTTGTCGAAGTGCGGGCCAACGCTGCCGCCTGGGGCCGCGAAGCTGATCATCACGTCATCGATGCGCCAGCTGGGCAGAAAACGGAAGTTTTCCAGCAGCTCGGCCACTTCCGGCACAAACTGGTCCACCGCCTGAACCAGCAGGGTCCAGTCTTTTTCTGGCAGCTCGGCGAAGGTGTCTTCGTTGAACGGGCCGCGACGCAGTTCCCAGGGGTGGGCGCCGTGCTCCAGCACGATCCGCGACTCCACTTCTTCCTCCAGCGCCAGGCCCGCGAGTTCGTCGGGGTCGATCGGGCTGATGAAATCGGGGAACGCCTGGCGCACCAGCAGCGGCTTCTTCTGCCAGTAGTCGCGCATGAATTCACGGGCAGAAATGCCGCCCAGCAGCTGCAGTGGAGTATCAGGATTCATGTTCAACCTATTGAAAAATCGTAATTTTTTTACGGGAATAAAAACGCCCGGCCAGGCCGGGCGTTGGGCGCGACGGTTGCTTTAGACGCGCTTGGCCTGGGCTGCCGCGTTACCGATGTAGGTCGCGGGGGTCAGCTGCTTGAGCTCGGCCTTGGCGTCGGCTGGCATGTCCAGGCCGTCGATGAAGGTCAGCAGTGCATCAGGGGTGATGCCCTTGCCACGGGTCAGCTCCTTGAGCTTCTCGTAGGGGTTCTCGATGTTGAAGCGACGCATGACGGTCTGGATCGGCTCGGCGAGCACTTCCCAGCAGGCGTCGAGGTCGGCCGCGATGCGGGCTTCGTTCACTTCCAGCTTGCCGATGCCTTTCAGGCTGGCTTCGTAGGCGATGACGCTGTGGGCAAAACCCACGCCCAGGTTGCGCAGCACGGTGGAGTCGGTGAGGTCGCGCTGCCAGCGCGAGATCGGCAGCTTGCTGGCCAGGTGCTGGAACAGCGCGTTGGCGATGCCCAGGTTGCCTTCGGAGTTCTCGAAGTCGATCGGGTTGACCTTGTGCGGCATGGTCGATGAGCCGATTTCGCCAGCCACGGTCTTTTGCTTGAAGTAACCCAGCGAAATGTAGCCCCACACATCCCGGTCGAAGTCGATGAGGATGGTGTTGAAGCGGGCAATGGCATCGAACAGCTCGGCGATGTAGTCGTGCGGCTCGATTTGCGTGGTGTAGGGGTTGAACTGCAGGCCCAGCTCGTCTTCGATGAAGGCGCGGGCGTTCTGCTCCCAGTCGACCTGCGAGTAGGCCGACAGGTGGGCGTTGTAGTTGCCCACGGCACCGTTGATCTTGCCCAGCAGCGGCACGGCAGCCACTTGGGCGATCTGGCGCTCCAGGCGGTACACGACGTTGGCCAGTTCCTTGCCGAGGGTGGTTGGCGAGGCTGGCTGGCCGTGGGTGCGCGACAGCATCGGCACCTCGGCGTGGGCATGGGCCAGGGCACGGATGGCCTCGGCGATCTGGCGCATCAGCGGCAGCAGCACGTCATCACGGCCAGCGCGCAGCATCAGGGCGTGGGACAGGTTGTTGATGTCCTCGCTGGTGCAGGCGAAGTGGATGAACTCGCTGACTTTGGCCAGTTCTGGCAACTGGGCAGCCTGCTCCTTGAGCAGGTACTCGATGGCCTTGACGTCGTGGTTGGTGGTGCGCTCGATTTCCTTGACGCGCTCGGCGTGTTCAAGCTTGAAATCGGTGGCCAGGCTGTCGAGCACGGCGTTGGCCTCGGCCGAGAACGCCGGCACTTCGCCGATTTGAGGGTGGGCCGCCAGGCGCTGCAACCAGCGCACTTCGACCAGGGCGCGGAAACGGATCAGGCCGAATTCGCTGAAGATGGGGCGCAAGGCCTGGGTTTTGCCGGCGTAACGGCCGTCAACAGGGGAAACCGCAGTGAGCGAAGAAAGCTGCATGGGGTGTTCTCGGACAGTCAGGCTTTTGGAGGGCGCATATCATACATTAAAAGGCAGCCACAATCCACGAAGCTGCAAGCTGCAAGCTGCAAGCTGCAAGCTGCAAGCTGCAAGCTGCAAGCTAAAAGCCGCAAGCCGCAAGCCGCAAGCCGCAAGCGGTAAGCTACAAGCTACAAGCTACAAGCTACAAGCTACAAGCTAAAGGCGAACTGCTTCTACTTGCAGCTTGCAGCTTACCGCTTGAAGCTACCTGAGCATGTCGTAAAGTTCGTTGAGCAGTTTGCGGCGGCTGAAGACCAGTTGCCAGCGGTGGCCGCCCAGCTGGCGCCACAGGCGGGCGGCGCGGATGCCGGCCAGCAGCAGGGCGCGGATTTTCGAGGCGTTGCTGGCCTGCTGCAGGAAACGCATGTCGCCGTGCACCTGAATACGTTGGCGCAAGGTGCTGAGCGTGTCCTGGTACAAGGCTCCACTGGAAGCGATGACGTTTTCATGAGCCAGGCCGAAATGGTCGGCCTGGGACTGAATTTGCGGCAAGCGGTTGCCGATGGTGTCCAACAAGTCACCGCGCTTGTTCAGCTGGCGCTCCAGGCCCAGCATCGACAGGGCATAACGCAGGGGTTCGCGCTGCAGGCTGCTGGGATCGCGCTCCAGGGCGCCTACCAGTGCACGGTAGCCGTCGCGCAGGTTGAGGTCGTCGCCACCGAACACCTCCAGGGTGTCCTTGGGGTCACGCACCAGCAGGCTGCCCAGCATGCAGCCGATGTTGGCCTCGCTGGCCTGGCCGGTACGGGCAATGCGGTCGACCAGCACCGCAGCCTGGAACACCCCGCCCAGCGCTACCAGTTGCTCCTGCAGGTTGGTCATGAGCGCGGGCTCCAGGGCTCTGCGGTTTCGATGACGCCACCACCCAGGCACACCTCGCCGTCGTAGAACACCACCGACTGGCCAGGGGTAACGGCCCGTTGCGGCTCGTCGAACACAGCGCGGTAGCCACTGGCGGTGCGCTCCAACGTGCAGGGCTGGTCGCTCTGGCGGTAGCGCACCTTGGCGGTGAGGTTGCGTGGGCCGCTGAGGTCAACCGGGTTGACCCAGAAAATCTCCGAGGCGAGCAGGGCACGGGAGAACAGCCAGGGGTGTTCGTTGCCTTGGCCGACCACCAGCACGTTGCGCTCCAGGTCTTTGTGCAGCACGTACCACGGCTCGTCACCGGCGTCTTTCAGGCCGCCGATACCCAGGCCCTGGCGCTGGCCGATGGTGTGGTACATCAGGCCGTGGTGGCGGCCAATCACTTCACCGTCCGTGGTTTCGATGTCGCCCGGTTGCGCCGGCAGGTACTGCTTGAGGAAGTCGCTGAAGCGGCGCTCGCCAATGAAGCAGATGCCCGTGGAGTCTTTCTTCTTGGCGGTGGCCAGGCCATGTTTCTCGGCAATGGCACGCACCTCGGGCTTTTCCAGCTCACCCACCGGGAACAGGGTGCGGGCGATTTCCTTGCCGCCCACGGCATGCAGGAAGTAGCTCTGGTCCTTGTTCGGGTCCAGGCCCTTGAGCAGCTCGGTGACAGCGCCGGTGTCGCGGCGGCGTACGTAGTGGCCGGTGGCGATCAGGTCGGCACCCAGCGACAGGGCGTAATCGAGGAACGCCTTGAACTTGATTTCCCGGTTGCAGAGGATGTCGGGGTTGGGCGTGCGGCCAGCCTTGTACTCTTCCAGGAAGTGCTCGAACACATGGTCCCAGTACTCGGCGGCGAAGTTGGCCGTGTGCAGCTTTATGCCAATGCGGTCGCACACGGCCTGGGCGTCTGCCAGGTCTTCGCGGGCGGTGCAGTATTCGGTGCCATCGTCCTCTTCCCAGTTTTTCATGAACAGCCCTTCCACCTGGTAGCCCTGCTCGATGAGCAGAAGGGCGGAGACGGAAGAGTCCACGCCGCCGGACATGCCGACGATGACGCGGGTCTTGGCGGGGTCTTTAAGTACTGGGCTGGTCATGGTTACCGGTGTGTATCAAGGGGGAAAAACGCCGATTCTATCAAACCCGCAGCGGCGCGTCAGTCGCGCAGCAGGGCAAGGCTGTGCAAGGGGCCGGCCAGGTAGTCGTCCAGGCAGCGCGGTACCAGTTCGCTGCGCCAGCGCGCCGGGTCGGCCAGCAGCTCGGCGCGGGTCAGCCACAGCGCACGGGTAATGTCGCTGTCCAGGGCCAGATCGGCATGATGGCGCACGGGGCGTGCGGCAAAGCAGATGCGCTGGTAGGTCACGCCGTTGCTGGGTGCGGTGTACAGGTAGATACCCACAAGGCCGGTTAACTCGACCTCCCAGGCGGTTTCTTCCAGGGTTTCGCGCAAGGCGGCCTGGGCCAAGCTTTCATCAGGTTCCAGGTGGCCAGCAGGTTGGTTGAATACGGCTTTGCCGGCCTTGAACTCCTCGACAAAAAGAAATTTGCCGTCTTGCTCAATGACGGTGGCGACGGTGATATGGGGTTGCCAGGACACGATCAATACTCCTTAGGAGCTGCAAGCTGCAAGCTGCAAGCCAAGGCGTGCGCGGACTGCTTTTACTTGTAGCTTGCAGCTTCAAGCTTGCAGCTTAAAAAAAACCCGGTGCGTGGCCGGGGTTTTTGCTGTTACTTCAAGCCAAGCTTACAGGGCTGCAATAGCGCTGTTCAGGGTCTGGCTCGGGCGCATCACCTTGGCGGTCAGTTCGGCATCCGGGGCGTAGTAGCCACCGATGTCGACTGGCTTGCCTTGGACCGCATTCAGTTCGGCAACGATGGCCTCTTCGTTATCACCCAGGGCCTTGGCCAGTGGCGCGAAGCGAGCCTGCAAGGCGGCGTCGTCGTTCTGTGCGGCCAGTGCCTGGGCCCAGTACAGGGTCAGGTAGAAGTGGCTGCCACGGTTGTCGATACCGCCGACCTTGCGCGAAGGCGACTTGTTGGTGTCGAGGAACTTGCCAGTGGCCTGGTCCAGGGTGCTGGCCAGCACTTTTGCACGTGGGTTGTCGTAGGTGTTGCCCAGGTGCTCCAGCGATGCGGCCAGGGCCAGGAATTCACCCAGCGAGTCCCAGCGCAGGAAGTTCTCTTCCACCAGTTGCTGTACGTGCTTGGGTGCCGAGCCGCCAGCGCCGGTTTCGAACAGGCCACCGCCGCTCATCAGCGGGACAATGGACAGCATCTTGGCGCTGGTGCCCAGTTCCATGATCGGGAACAGGTCGGTGAGGTAGTCGCGCAGCACGTTGCCGGTCACCGAGATGGTGTCCTTGCCTTCGCGGATGCGGGCCAGGGAGAACTTGATGGCCTCTACCGGGGCCAGGATGCGGATGTCCAGGCCGGACGTGTCGTGGTCTTTCAGGTACTTCTGCACCTTCTCGATCATGACGCCGTCGTGGGCGCGGGCCGGGTCCAGCCAGAACACCGCAGGGGTGTTGCTGAGGCGGGCACGATTGACGGCCAGCTTGACCCAGTCCTGGATCGGCGCGTCTTTCACCTGGCACATACGGAAGATGTCACCGGCTTCGACGTTCTGCTCCAGCACCACGGTGCCCTTGCTGTCGACCACCCGTACCACGCCGTCGGCCTGGATCTGGAAGGTCTTGTCGTGGGAGCCGTACTCTTCGGCTTTCTGCGCCATCAGGCCAACGTTCGGTACGCTGCCCATGGTGGTCGGGTCGAAGGCGCCGTTGGCCTTGCAGTCTTCGATGGTGGCCTGGTAGATGCCGGCGTAGCAGCGGTCCGGGATGATGGCCTTGGCGTCCTGCAGCTCACCTGCGGTGTTCCACATCTTGCCCGAGTCACGGATCATGGCCGGCATCGAGGCGTCGACGATCACGTCGCTTGGCACGTGCAGGTTGGTGATGCCCTTGTCGGAGTTGACCATGGCCAGGGCCGGCCGCTGGGCATACAGGGCCTGGATGTCGGCTTCGATCTCGGCCTGCTTGTCGGCTGGCAGGTCCTTGATGCGGGCGTACAGGTCGCCGATGCCGTTGTTGGCGTTGAAGCCGACTTCGGCCAGCGCTGCGGCATGCTTGGCCAGCACATCGTTGTAGAACTCTTCGACGATCACGCCGAACATGATCGGGTCGGACACCTTCATCATGGTGGCTTTCAGGTGCACCGACAGCAGCACGCCAGACGCCTTGGCATCGGCGATCTGCTCGGCGATGAAGGCTTTCAGGGCCTTGCGGCTCATGGTGGCGCAGTCGATGACTTCAGCTGCCTTGACGGCGGTTTTTTCTTTCAGGACGGTGGTGGTGCCATCCTTGCCGACCAGCTCGATACGCAGGCTGTCGTCAGCTTCGATCAGGGCGGCCTTTTCGCTGCCGTAGAAGTCGCCTTGGGTCATGTGAGCCACGTGCGACTTGGAGTCGGCAGCCCAGGCGCCCATCTTGTGCGGGTGCTTGCGTGCGTAGTTCTTGACCGACAGCGGGGCGCGGCGGTCGGAGTTGCCTTCGCGCAGTACCGGGTTTACTGCCGAACCCTTGATGCGGTCGTAGCGGGCGCGGGACTCTTTCTCTTGCGCGGTGGCCGGCTCGTCAGCGTAGTCAGGGATGTTATAGCCCTTGGCTTGCAGTTCCTTGATCGCGGCCTTGAGCTGCGGTACCGAGGCGCTGATGTTCGGCAGCTTGATGATGTTGGCTTCAGGGGTGGTAGCCAGCTGGCCCAGTTCCGCCAGGTGATCGCCTACTTGCTTCTCTGCGCCCAGTTGCTCCGGGAAGGCGGCGAGGATGCGACCGGCCAGGGAGATATCGCGGGTTTCGACGGCGATGTCAGCGCAAGCGGTGAAGGCTTCGATGATCGGCAGCAGCGAGTAGGTGGCGAGGGCGGGGGCTTCGTCGGTGAAGGTATAGATGATCTTGGAACGGGTGGGCATGCGGGTTAACTCTCTGTGTGCTGAGCGTGCTCGAGTCTCGTGCTGCGCAGGGTAGGCGCATCGCCCTGGCAGCGCCATGAGCGGAAAGTCGAGAGGCTGCGAGCGGTGATGGTGGATGCATCAGTCGAGCGTCAAGTGCCGAGCTGCGGTAACAACCCGGGCTTCGTGGCCTTCGATGGCCAAGGGCGGTCCGCATTTTTCCAAGGGATCGCCCCGATGACCCTACGGTCGCGGGGCAGTATATCAAACCAATCGGACTAATCAGCAAGGCCAGGTGATATCAGCCCATTTATAAGACGAAAGACGTAGCGGCAATGTGGCCGGTTGTCGCAGCTGGCGGGGGGCGGCCGAGGCTCGGCATTTTGTAACTTGCTGCTTCTAACTTGCAGGGTGTGAAAGCTGGATTAGGCTGTGTGGATCGCATGATGTCCAACCCACACCCGACCGCGGAGTAGTGCAAGCATGGGATACCAGAAAATCAAGGTGCCAGCCGATGGCGCCAAGATCACCGTCAATGCCGACCATTCGCTCAATGTGCCTGACAACCCCATCATCCCCTACATCGAAGGGGACGGCATCGGCATCGATGTTTCGCCGGTCATGATCAAGGTGGTCGATGCCGCGGTGCACAAGGCCTACGGAGGCAAGCGCAAGATCGCCTGGATGGAGGTGTACGCCGGCGAGAAGGCCACGCAGGTCTATGACCAGGACACCTGGCTGCCCCAGGAAACCCTGGATGCTGTGCGCGACTACGTGGTGTCCATCAAGGGGCCGTTGACCACGCCGGTGGGGGGTGGCATCCGTTCGCTGAACGTGGCGCTGCGCCAGCAGCTTGACCTGTACGTCTGCCTGCGCCCGGTACTGTGGTTCCAGGGCGTGCCCAGCCCGGTCAAGAAGCCGGGTGACGTGGACATGGTGATCTTCCGCGAGAACTCCGAGGACATCTATGCCGGCATCGAATGGAAAGCGGGCTCCCCTGAAGCCGACAAGGTGATCAAGTTCCTGAAAGAAGAGATGGGGGTCACCAAGATCCGCTTCGACCAGGACTGCGGCATCGGCATCAAGCCGGTGTCGCGCGAGGGCACTAAGCGCCTGGTGCGCAAGGCCTTGCAATACGTGGTGGACAACGACCGCGAATCGCTGACGTTGGTGCACAAGGGTAACATCATGAAGTTCACCGAGGGCGCCTTCAAAGACTGGGGCTACGAGGTGGCGCGTGACGAGTTCGGCGCCGAACTGCTCGATGGCGGCCCGTGGATGCGCTTCAAGAACCCGAAGTCCGGCCGCGAGGTCATTGTCAAGGACGCCATCGCCGATGCCATGCTGCAGCAGATCCTGCTGCGCCCGGCCGAATACGATGTGATCGCCACCCTCAACCTCAACGGTGACTACCTGTCCGATGCGTTGGCCGCCGAGGTCGGGGGTATCGGCATCGCGCCAGGCGCCAACCTGTCCGATACGGTCGCCATGTTCGAGGCCACCCACGGCACGGCGCCCAAATATGCGGGGCAGGACAAGGTCAACCCGGGGTCGGTGATTCTGTCTGCAGAAATGATGCTCAGGCACATGGGCTGGACCGAAGCAGCCGACCTGATCATCAAGGGCACCAACGGGGCCATCGCCGCCAAGACGGTGACCTATGATTTCGAAAGGCTGATGGATGGCGCCACCCTGGTGGGCAGCTCAGGCTTTGGCGAGGCAATGATCAAGCACATGTAATGGCACGGCGAACCGGCCGCCGCCTTGCAGGCAAGCGGCCGGTTACTGGCAAGCAAAGGCGCCGAGCCCTGTCAGGCGTCGGCGGTGTTGCTGGCTGCAGCCGTGCTAGCCTGGGCCTGGGTGACAGCGCTCGTGATGTTCACCGCATGTAGCCCCTTGGGCCCCTGGATGATATCGAACGTCACGGCCTGCCCGGCCTTCAGGGTTTTGTATCCGTCCATCTGGATGGCTGAAAAGTGGGCGAAAAGGTCTTCATCCTTGCCATCTTCAAGGACGAACCCATAGCCCTTGGCATTGTTGAACCACTTGACTTTACCGCTTGCCATCCCTATGTCCCTCTGCAAAGGACTCCATCACTGGAGTATCATCCACGTCATCCGCATACGAACCTGCGAAAAAATCGGGTTGACTGCGCGGATCTTTATTGACCACGGTGGGTTCTTATTGGTTGTAACACCGTTTTGCCGATAGTCAAGGTCATGCGGCGGCTGCACCAACGGCCTGCTGCAGGGTCAACCCATAACCTTATCCTGTCGATGTGATGAAATTCTTTCCATGCATGCACACAGCCAGATTCGACTAACATTCAATCAGGATCGCCCTCAATCCAACGAGGACGATGGCGCTGGTCTGGCGGTTCAGGAAGCCAAGCCGATCCTGCAGGCCCCACCGATGTACAAGGTGGTTTTATTCAACGATGACTACACGCCGATGGATTTCGTCGTCGAAGTGCTCGAAACGTTCTTTAATCTGAACCGCGAGCTGGCGACCAAGATCATGCTGACCGTCCATACCGAGGGGCGGGCAGTGTGCGGATTGTTTACCCGCGACATCGCCGAAACAAAGGCCATGCAGGTCAACCAATACGCCAGGGAAAGCCAGCATCCGCTACTCTGTGAAATCGAGAAGGACGGTTAATCGCCGACCACTTGGGTATGAGGTGAAGCTATGTTAAACCGCGAGCTCGAAGTCACCCTCAATCTTGCCTTCAAGGAGGCCCGTTCGAAGCGTCATGAGTTCATGACCGTCGAACATCTGCTGCTGGCACTCCTTGACAATGAGGCTGCCGCGACCGTTCTGCGCGCCTGTGGCGCCAATCTCGACAAGCTCAAGCACGACCTGCAAGAGTTCATCGATTCAACCACGCCGCTGATCCCGGTCAGCGATGAAGACCGTGAAACCCAGCCCACCCTGGGCTTCCAGCGGGTGCTGCAGCGTGCCGTGTTCCACGTGCAAAGCTCCGGCAAGCGCGAAGTCACCGGTGCCAATGTGCTGGTGGCCATTTTCAGTGAACAGGAAAGCCAGGCGGTGTTTCTGCTCAAGCAGCAGAGCGTGGCCCGTATCGACGTGGTCAACTTTATCGCCCATGGCATCTCCAAGGTGCCTGGCCACGGCCCGCATTCCGAGAGCGACCAGGAAATGCAGGACGAGGACGGCGGCGAAACCACATCCTCCAGCAACCCGCTGGATGCCTACGCCAGCAACCTGAACGAGCTGGCCCGTGCCGGGCGCATCGACCCGCTGGTGGGCCGCGAACAGGAAGTGGAGCGCGTGGCGCAGATTCTGGCGCGTCGCCGCAAGAACAACCCGCTGCTGGTGGGTGAGGCGGGGGTGGGCAAAACCGCCATCGCCGAAGGCCTGGCCAAGCGCATCGTTGATGGCCAGGTGCCCGACCTGCTGGCCCAAAGCGTGGTCTACTCCCTGGACCTTGGCGCGTTGTTGGCCGGTACCAAGTACCGCGGCGATTTCGAGAAGCGCTTCAAGGCGCTGCTTGGCGAGCTGCGCAAACGCCCGCAGGCCATTCTGTTCATCGACGAGATTCACACCATCATCGGTGCCGGTGCGGCGTCGGGCGGGGTGATGGATGCCTCCAACCTGCTCAAGCCGCTGCTGTCGTCGGGTGAAATCCGTTGCATCGGCTCTACCACGTTCCAGGAATTCCGCGGCATCTTCGAGAAAGACCGGGCCCTGGCCCGCCGCTTCCAGAAGGTGGATGTGAGCGAGCCGTCGGTGGAAGACACCGTGGGCATCCTGCGTGGCCTGAAAGGCCGCTTCGAGAGCCACCACAACATCGAGTACAGCGATGAGGCGCTGCGCGCCGCTGCGGAACTCGCTTCGCGGTACATCAACGATCGCCACATGCCTGACAAGGCCATTGACGTGATCGACGAAGCGGGTGCTTACCAGCGCCTGCAGCCAGAAGCCAACCGTGTGAAGCGTATCGATGTGCCGCAGGTTGAAGACATCGTTGCCAAGATCGCGCGCATTCCGCCAAAGCATGTCACCAGCTCCGACAAGGAACTGCTGCGTAACCTGGAGCGTGACCTGAAGCTGACCGTGTTTGGCCAGGATGCTGCCATCGACTCGTTGGCTACCGCGATCAAGCTGTCTCGCGCCGGGCTCAAATCGCCCGACAAACCTGTCGGTTCGTTCCTGTTCGCCGGCCCTACCGGCGTGGGCAAGACCGAGGCGGCACGGCAGTTGGCCAAGGCCCTGGGTGTGGAGCTTGTACGCTTCGACATGTCGGAATACATGGAGCGCCACACCGTGTCCCGCCTGATCGGTGCGCCACCCGGGTATGTGGGCTTCGACCAGGGCGGTCTGCTGACCGAAGCCATCACCAAGCAACCTCACTGCGTGTTGCTGCTCGACGAAATCGAGAAGGCCCACCCGGAAGTCTTCAACCTGCTGTTGCAGGTGATGGACCACGGTACCCTCACCGACAACAACGGGCGCAAGGCGGACTTCCGTAACGTGATCCTGATCATGACCACCAACGCCGGGGCAGAAACGGCAGCGCGGGCCTCGATCGGCTTCACTCATCAGGACCATGCGTCCGATGCCATGGAGGTCATCCGCAAAAGCTTCACGCCGGAGTTCCGCAACCGCCTTGACACCATCATCCAGTTTGGCCGCCTGAGCACCGAAACCATCAAGAGCATCGTCGACAAGTTCCTTATCGAGCTGCAGGCGCAGCTGGAGGACAAGCGCGTGCTGTTGGAAGTCAGCGATGCCGCGCGCGGCTGGCTGGCGGTATCGGGCTACGACGTGCAGATGGGCGCACGGCCGATGGCGCGGTTGATCCAGGACAAGATCAAGCGGCCGCTGGCCGAGGAGATCCTGTTCGGGGAGCTGGCCGAGCATGGCGGTGTGGTGCATGTCGACTTGCGCGACGGCGAGCTGGTGTTCGACTTCGAGACTACCGCCGAGGTGGCGTGAGGGTGTGGGGGTCGCCTTGCGGCCCCTCTGTCGCCCAAAAAAAAGCCCGGCACATGGCCGGGCTTTTTCATGGCTGGAGCTTAGCGCGCACGGTAGGTGATGCGGCCCTTGCTCAGGTCGTATGGCGTCAGCTCGACGCGAACCTTGTCGCCAGTGAGAATACGGATGTAGTTTTTGCGCATCTTTCCGGAGATGTGCGCGGTTACGACGTGCCCGTTTTCCAACTCCACGCGGAACATGGTGTTGGGCAGGGTGTCGACGACAGTACCTTCCATTTCGAAGCTGTCTTCTTTCGACATGCAGTTGAGCCCTCGGATCCAGTGTTGGCCCGACGCATAACCGCACCGGGCAAAAAAGTGGCGTGGATTATGCCGGAAAACTGTGTTTCAAGCCAATGCTTTCAATTGAGGGTGACCCAGCGCTGGTTTATCAGCAATTCGATGGGCCGGTACTGCGTCTTGTAGTTCATCTTCTTGCAGTTCTTGATCCAGTAGCCCAGGTAAACCGCCTCCAGGCCCTGGCGCAACGCCTCGCCGATCTGCCACAAAATGGCGAAGCGGCCCAGGCTGCGTCGCTCTTCGTCGGGCTCGTAAAAGGTATAGACGGCAGACAGCCCGTTGGGCAGCAGGTCGCACACTGCTACCGCCAGCAGGCGCCCGCCGGCGCGGAACTCGTAAAACCAGCAAAACGGCAGGTCACGTACCAGAAAGGTGGAAAACTGGTCACGGCTGGGTGGGTACATGTCGCCGTCGGCATGCCGGGCCTCGATGTAGCGCCGGTACAGCTCGAAATATTCTTCTTTGAAGGCGGGGCGTGCTGCCGTGACCGTCATGTCGGTATTGCGCTTGAGAATGCGCCGCTGCTGGCGGCTGGGGGCGAAGCGTGCAGCCGGGATGCGTGCCGGCACGCAGGCATTGCAGTTCTGGCAATGGGGGCGATACAGGTGATCGCCACTGCGACGGAAGCCCATTTCCGACAGATCGGCGTACACGTGCACGTCCATCGGCTGGCTGGGGTCCAGAAACAGGGTGGTGGCCTGCTCGTCTGGCAGGTAGCTGCAGGAGTGGGGTTGAGTGGCATAAAACTTCAACCGCGCCAGCTCTGTCATGATCAACCCCCTCGGTGAGACGTTGCCTTAAGTGTAAGCCAGCTGTAGAAACTCGCCTAGGCGACCCAGCTGGCACTGTTGGGTTGGTCCAGGTGGCGGTCGAGGTAGCGGGCGAACTCGGCGCGGCTGATGGCGTGCGCGCCCAGGCTGTGCAGGTGGTTGGTGGGCATCTGGCAGTCGACCAGCACGAAGCCGGCCTCGCGCAAGTGATTAACCAGGGTTACAAAGCCTACCTTGGAGGCGTTGTCGGCGTGGCTGAACATCGACTCCCCGAAAAACAGCTGGCCCATGGCCAGGCCATACAGGCCACCCACCAGCTCGCCATCCTGGCGTACCTCCACCGAGTGAGCGATGCCGCGGCGATGCAGTTCGCAATAGGCAGCGCACATGCTGTCAGTGATCCAGGTGCCGTCGGCGTAGCTGCGCGGCGCGGCGCAGGCCGCGATCACGCCGGCAAAGTCCGTGTCGAAGCTGACCTGGTAGCGGCCCTGGCGCATCAGCTTGGCCAAGGAGCGCGAGACATGTAGCTGGCCGGGCAGCAGCACCGTGCGTGGGTCGGGCGACCACCACATGATCGGCTGGCCGTCCTGGTACCACGGAAAGCAGCCATGCCGATACGCCTGCACCAGGCGCTCGGGGCTCAGGTCGCCGCCGGCGGCCAGCAGGCCGTTGGGTTCTTGCAGGGCCTTTTCCAGTGGCGGGAAGGTGAGGGCGTCGCGGGTGAGCCAGGTCAGCATGGTCTGCCTAACGGTGGGGGAGGGGAGAGGGGCAGCATGGCGCGGGTACTTGCCAGGGTCAATGCCGAGGGTGCTGATGTGCGGCGGCGCCTTACGACCGAATAGGCAAATTCCCACGCATTCATGAAAGCGTCGGCACCATCTGCCACATTTGCTGTCACACCTGTGCAAAAACACAGCATAAGCCTTTGTCACAGAAGGCAATGCGTGCTCAAATTGCAGCTATTGGAAAGTCGCCCCCGGTCAGACCCCTTATGGCTAAGCGCCATGGCGGCTGGCGGGCAGTAATGTTAAAAGTAGTGATCCGTTGGCCCAGGCCTGGCCGTTGACTACTGGACGCGCACCACGCGCAGGAATAGACGCGTTTTGAAGAAATCCACCGCAACCCCAGCTCCCTTGCCTGTGCCCCTGTGGCGGCAGCAGCTGCACTATCGCCTGAAGGAAGGCGCGTTGATCGCTGTCGGCGCCCTGTGCCTGTACCTGTGGATGGCGCTGCTCACCTACGACACCTCGGACCCGGCTTTCAGCCACACGGCCACGGTCGACCAGGTGCAGAATGCCGCCGGGCGTGCCGGGGCGTACTTCGCCGACATCCTGTTCATGGTGCTCGGCTATTTCGCCTACATCTTCCCGCTGCTGCTGGCACTCAAGACCTGGCAGATCTTCCGTCAGCGTCACCAGCCCTGGGACTGGAGCGGCTGGCTGTTCTCCTGGCGGCTGATCGGCCTGGTGTTCCTGGTGCTGTCGGGCGCGGCCCTGGCGCACATTCATTTCCACCCCCCGGCCAGCATGCCGTTCTCGGCTGGCGGGGCGTTGGGCGAAAGCCTCGGCGAGCTGGCCCGCAACTTCTTGAACGTGCAGGGCAGCACCCTGATGTTCATCGCCCTGTTCCTGTTCGGCCTGACCGTATTCACAGACCTGTCGTGGTTCAAGGTGATGGACCTTACCGGCAAGATCACCCTCGACCTGCTGGAACTGGTGCAAGGCGCCGCGTCGCGCTGGTGGGAGGCGCGCAACGAGCGCAAGCGCCTGGAGGCGCAACTGCGCGATGATGAACCGGTGGTGCCTGCGGCCAAGGCCGCGCCCGTTACGCCGGAAAAACGCGAACCGGCCAAAACACCGTTGCGCGAGCGCCTGTTCAAGCGCGAAGAAGCCCCTGCCCAGGCAGCAGAGCCGCGTGAGCCTACCCTGGGGCGTGAACCTGTATTGGCCCGCGAACCGGTGGTGGAGCGCGAGCCCGTGGTACCGCGCCCGCAGGCAGCCATGCCAACGATCGTGCCGCCTTCCGCCGCCAAGGCGCCCGAGCCCAGCAAGCGGGTGATGAAAGAGAAGCAAACGCCACTGTTCATCGACAGCGCCGTGGAGGGCACCTTGCCGTCCATTTCCATCCTGGACCCGGCCGAACAGAAAAAGATCGAGTATTCGCCTGAATCGTTGGCGGGCGTAGGTCAGTTGCTGGAGATCAAACTCAAGGAGTTCGGCGTCGAAGTGACGGTGGATTCCATCCATCCGGGCCCCGTGATCACCCGCTATGAAATCCAGCCTGCGGCCGGTGTGAAGGTCAGCCGTATCGCCAACCTCGCCAAGGACCTGGCGCGCTCGCTGGCCGTGACCAGCGTGCGCGTAGTGGAAGTGATCCCGGGCAAGACCACCGTCGGTATCGAGATCCCCAACGAAAACCGGCAGATGGTGCGCTTCTCTGAGGTGCTGGCCACGCCGCAGTACGATGACCAGAAGTCCCCAGTGACGCTGGCGCTGGGCCATGACATCGGTGGCAAACCGGTGATCACCGACCTCGCCAAGATGCCCCACCTGCTGGTGGCCGGTACCACCGGCTCCGGTAAGTCGGTGGGTGTGAACGCCATGATTCTGTCGATCCTGTTCAAGTCCAGCCCGGAAGACGCGCGGCTGATCATGATCGACCCGAAAATGCTCGAGCTGTCCATCTACGAAGGCATCCCGCACCTGCTGTGCCCGGTGGTCACCGACATGAAGGACGCCGCCAATGCGCTGCGCTGGAGCGTGGCCGAAATGGAACGCCGCTACAAGCTGATGGCGGCCATGGGCGTGCGTAACCTGGCGGGCTTCAACCGCAAGGTGAAGGACGCCCAGGAAGCGGGTGAAATCATTCACGACCCGCTGTACCGTCGCGAAAGCATGGAGGACGAGCCGCCAGCACTGAAAACCCTGCCCACCATCGTGGTGGTGGTGGACGAGTTTGCCGACATGATGATGATCGTCGGCAAGAAGGTCGAAGAGCTGATCGCCCGGATCGCGCAAAAGGCACGTGCGGCGGGTATCCACCTGATTCTCGCTACCCAGCGCCCGTCGGTGGACGTGATCACCGGCCTGATCAAGGCCAACATCCCGACCCGCATGGCCTTCCAGGTATCGAGCAAGATCGACTCGCGTACCATCATCGACCAGGGCGGTGCCGAGCAGTTGCTGGGCCATGGTGACATGCTGTACATGCCGCCCGGTACCAGCCTGCCTATCCGCGTACACGGCGCGTTCGTGTCCGACGATGAAGTGCACCGCGTGGTGGAAGCGTGGAAGCAGCGCGGCGCCCCGGACTATAACGACGACATCCTCAACGGTGTCGAGGAAGCCGGCAGCGGCTTCGAAGGCGGTGGCGGCGGTGGTGATGGCGATGATTCCGAAAGCGACGCCTTGTACGATGAAGCCGTACAGTTCGTGCTCGAGAGCCGTCGTGCGTCCATCTCGGCCGTGCAGCGCAAGCTCAAGATCGGCTACAACCGCGCTGCCCGCATGATCGAAGCCATGGAGATGGCCGGTGTGGTCACCCCCATGAACAGCAACGGCTCGCGCGAAGTGATTGCCCCAGGCGGCCCGCGCGACTGATGATCACCCTGCCGGTCGCCAACCATGGCGGCCGGCCTATTAACGCTCAATGAGGATTCCCATGCGCGCAATTCGCATGCTGTTGGTTTCTGCCCTTGCCCTGGGCCCTGTTGCAGCCTTTGCCGGCGAGCAAGACGTTCAACGCCTGACCCAGTTGCTGGAGAAGTCGCAAACCATCGAGGCCAATTTCTCCCAGCTGACCCTGGATGCCGGTGGCACCAGCCTGCAGGAAACGTCTGGCAAGATGACCGTGAAACGGCCAGGCCTGTTCTACTGGCACACCGATGCGCCCCAGGAGCAGGTGGTGGTGTCAGACGGCATCAACGTCACCCTGTGGGACCCTGACCTGGAACAGGCCACCATCAAGAAGCTCGACGTGCGCCTGAACCAGACCCCGGCGCTGTTGTTGTCCGGTGACGTCTCGAAGATCAGCCAGAGCTTCGACATTACGTCGAAGCAGCAGGGGGACGTGATGGACTTCACCCTCAAGCCCAAAACCAAGGACACCTTGTTCGATTCGCTGCGCGTGTCGTTCCGCAAGGGCCTGATCAACGACATGCAGCTGATCGACAGTGTCGGCCAGCGCACCAACATCCTGTTCAACGGCGTCAAGGCCAACCAGGCAGTGGCCGATAGCCGCTTCAAGTTCGACATCCCCAAAGGCGCGGATGTGATCAAGGAGTAACCAGAGCCCGTCATGGACCTGTTTCGAAGCGAACCTGTCGCCCAGCCCCTCGCGGCGCGCCTGCGCCCGTCCAACCTGGACGAGTACGTGGGCCAGGAGCACCTGCTGGCCCGTGGCAAGCCGCTGCGTGAGGCGCTGGAGCAGGGCGCACTGCATTCGATGATTTTCTGGGGCCCGCCTGGGGTGGGCAAGACCACCCTGGCGCGGCTGTTGGCCCAGTTCTGCGATGCGCATTTCGAAACCGTGTCAGCGGTACTGGCCGGGGTCAAGGAGATCCGCCAGGCGGTGGAGGTGGCCAAGCAGCAGGCCGGGCAATACGGCCGGCGCACCATTCTGTTCGTCGATGAAGTTCACCGCTTCAACAAGTCGCAGCAGGACGCCTTTCTGCCGTTTGTGGAAGACGGCACCCTGCTGTTCATCGGCGCGACCACCGAAAACCCATCGTTCGAACTCAACAACGCCTTGCTTTCACGGGCACGGGTGTACGTGCTCAAGAGCCTGGACGAAGCGGCCCTGCGCAAGCTGGTGAACCGTGCACTGACCGAAGAACGTGGCCTGGGCAAGCGCAACCTGCAAGTTGGCGATGAGGCGTTCAAGATGCTGATGGCCGCTGCCGACGGCGATGGCCGGCGCATGCTCAACTTTCTGGAAAACGCCGCCGACCTGGCCGAAGACGGCAGCGAAATCAATGTAGAACTGCTGCAGAGCCTGCTGGGCGACAGCCGCCGCCGGTTCGACAAGGGTGGCGAAGCGTTCTACGACCAGATTTCGGCGCTGCACAAATCGGTGCGTGGATCTGATCCGAATGCGGCCCTGTACTGGTTCGCGCGCATGCTCGATGGTGGCTGCGACCCGCTGTACATCGCCCGCCGTGTGGTGCGCATGGCCAGCGAAGACATCGGCAACGCCGACCCCCGTGCGCTCAGCCTGTGCCTGGCGGCATGGGACGTGCAGGAGCGCCTAGGTAGCCCGGAGGGCGAGCTCGCCGTCGCCCAGGCCATCACCTACATCGCCTGTGCCCCCAAGAGCAACGCCGTTTACGTGGGCTTCAAGACCGCCCTGCGCGAAGCTGCCGAGCATGGCTCGCTGGAAGTGCCGCTGCACCTGCGCAACGCCCCGACCAAGCTGATGAAGCAGTTGGGCTACGGCGACGAGTACCGTTACGCCCACGACGAGCCAGATGCCTACGCAGCAGGTGAAGACTACTTCCCCGATGCACTTGAGCCGCGCCCCTATTACCAGCCTGTACCTCGGGGCCTTGAATTGAAGATCGGTGAAAAGCTGCGGCACCTGGCCGACCTGGACCGCAACAGCCCCCGCCAGCGGAGAAAACCATGATTGCGTTGATCGCTGCGGTGACGGCGGGTGGCATCGCCGGCACCCTGCTACGCTTTGCCACCGGCAATTGGGTGGTCGCCCACTGGCCACGGCACTTCTATCTGGGTACGCTGGCCGTGAACCTGGTCGGCTGCCTGCTCATCGGTCTTTTGTACGGGCTGTTCTTGCACAAACCCATGGTGCCGGTGGAGCTGCGTGCCGGCCTGATCGTGGGTTTTCTGGGCGGCCTGACCACCTTTTCTTCCTTTTCGCTGGATACCGTACGCTTGCTGGAAAGCGGGCAGGTACCCCTGGCATTGGGCTATACCGGTATCAGTGTGGTGGGCGGCCTGCTCGCGACCTGGGCCGGGTTGTGCCTTACCCGTTTCTGAACCAACACCTACCTATAACGAGAGAACGATATGCTCGATTCCAAACTGTTACGCGGCCAACTTCAGGAAGTGGCAGAACGCCTGGCCTCCCGTGGCTTCAGCCTGGATGTCGCGCGCATCGAATCACTGGAAGAACGCCGCAAGGCGGTGCAGACCCGCACTGAGCAGCTGCAGGCCGAGCGTAACGCCCGCTCCAAGTCCATCGGCCAGGCCAAGGCCAAGGGCGAGGACATTGCACCGCTGATGGCCGACGTCGAGCGCATGGCCAACGAACTGGCTGCTGGCAAGGCCGAGCTGGACGGTATTCAGGCTGAGCTGGACGGCATTCTGTTGACCCTCCCCAACCTGCCGGACGCCAGCGTACCGGTGGGCGCCAGTGAAGACGACAACGTCGAAGTGCGCCGCTGGGGCACGCCGACAGCCTTCGATTTCGAGATCAAGGACCACGTTGCCCTGGGTGAAGTGAGCGGCGGCCTGGACTTCGAGGCGGCTGCCAAGCTGTCTGGCGCCCGCTTTGCCGTGCTGCGTGGCCCCATCGCCCGCCTGCACCGTGCGCTGGCGCAGTTCATGATCAACCTGCACACCGGTGAACATGGCTACGAAGAGCACTACACCCCTTACCTGGTGCAGGCCCCTGCGTTGCAAGGCACCGGCCAGTTGCCGAAGTTCGAGGAAGACCTGTTCAAGATCACCCGTGAGGGTGAGGCTGACTTCTACCTGATCCCGACCGCTGAAGTGTCGCTGACCAACCTGGTGGCCGGGGAAATCCTCGATGCCAAGCAACTGCCGCTCAAGCTGGTCGCACACACGCCGTGTTTCCGCAGTGAGGCCGGTGCGTCTGGCCGCGACACCCGCGGCATGATCCGTCAGCACCAGTTCGACAAAGTCGAGATGGTGCAGGTGGTAGAGCCGGCCAAGTCGATGGAAGCCCTGGAAGGCCTCACCGCCAACGCCGAACGTGTGCTGCAGTTGCTGGAACTGCCTTACCGCGTACTGGCCCTGTGCACAGGCGACATGGGCTTTGGCGCAGTGAAAACCTACGACCTGGAAGTGTGGGTGCCCAGCCAGGACAAATACCGTGAAATCAGCTCGTGCTCCAACTGTGGCGACTTCCAGGCGCGCCGCATGCAGGCGCGCTGGCGCAACCCGGAAACCGGCAAGCCTGAGCTGGTGCACACCCTCAACGGGTCCGGCCTGGCTGTTGGCCGTACTTTGGTGGCTGTGCTGGAAAACTACCAGCAGGCCGATGGTTCGATCCGCGTACCGGATGTGCTGAAGCCGTACATGGGCGGCGTCGAGGTCATTCGCTAAATGGATTACCTGCCGCTGTTTCACAAGCTGCAGGGCGCCCTGGTGCTGGTCGTCGGCGGTGGCGAAATTGCCTTGCGCAAGGCGCGCCTGCTGGCCGATGCCGGCGCCGCGCTGCGCGTAGTCGCACCGGACGTGGACGGCCAGCTGGCCGCCATGGCCCGGGAAGGCGGCGGTGAAGTGCGGGTGCGTGGTTACCAGGCAGCCGACCTTGCCGAATGCCGCCTGGTGATCGCTGCCACCGACGACCCTGGCCTCAATGCCCAGGTGTCGGCGGATGCGCAGGCGTTGAGCCTGCCGGTCAACGTGGTGGACGCGCCGGCCTTGTGCACGGTGATTTTCCCCGCCATCGTCGACCGCTCGCCGTTGGTGATCGCCGTGTCCAGCGGTGGCGATGCGCCGGTGCTGGCACGCCTGATCCGCGCCAAGCTGGAGGCCTGGATACCTGCCGCCTATGGCGAGCTGGCCGGTTTGGCAGCGCGGTTCCGGCACAGGGTCAAATCCCTTTACCCGGACGTCAACCAGCGTCGCGGGTTCTGGGAAACCGTGTTCCAGGGCCCGATTGCCGAGCGCCAGTTGGCCGGGCAGGGCGCCGAGGCCGAGCGGTTGTTGCAAGCCATGGTCGACGGTGCTCCGGTTCAACAGGGCGGCGAGGTGTACCTGGTGGGGGCAGGGCCGGGCGACCCGGATTTGCTCACCTTCCGTGCCTTGCGCCTGATGCAGCAGGCGGACGTGGTGCTGTATGACCGGCTGGTGGCCCCGGCCATCATCGACATGTGCCGCCGCGACGCCGAGCGCATTTACGTGGGCAAGCGCCGCGCCGATCATGCCGTGCCCCAGGACCAGATCAACCGCCTGTTGGTGGACCTGGCCCAGCAAGGCAAACGCGTGCTGCGGCTGAAGGGGGGTGACCCGTTCATCTTTGGCCGTGGTGGTGAGGAAATCGAAGAGCTGGCCGAGCACGGCATCCCGTTCCAGGTAGTGCCTGGCATCACGGCTGCGAGCGGCTGCTCCGCCTACGGCGGCATTCCGCTCACCCACCGCGACTATGCGCAATCTGTGCGGTTCGTCACCGGTCACCTGAAGGACGGCACCAGCAACCTGCCATGGACCGACCTGGTAGCGCCAGGCCAGACCCTGGTGTTCTACATGGGCCTGGTAGGCTTGCCGACGATTTGCGCCGAACTGATCCGCCACGGCCGTGCGGCGGATACGCCTGCGGCGCTGGTTCAGCAGGGCACCACCCGCAACCAGCGGGTGTTCACCGGCACCCTGGCGGACCTGCCTGACCTGGTGGCCCGGCACGAGGTGCACGCGCCCACCCTGGTGATTGTGGGTGAGGTGGTGCAACTGCGGGACAAGCTAGCCTGGTTCGAAGGGGCCGGTACATAACCTCTTTTCAGCTCATGTACCTGTGGGAGCGGCTTCAGCCGCGAACACCGGCAAAGCCGGTGCCATCCACCGCGGTGCCTGCTTCGCGGGTAAACCCGCTCCCACACGGGGTGTCGGCTACCGGGTGTAGATCCCTTTACCAGGCAGCCTCGCCCGGTCGTGAGGCTGGCTGAAATCCTGCAGCGGGCCTTTTGGCACGATGCCGTTCGGGTTGATGGTGGTGTGGCTCAGGTAATAGTGCTTCTGGATATGTTCCATGTTCACTGTGCCTGCCACACCCGGCCATTGATAAAGCTCGCGCAGCCAGTGGGTCAGATTGGGGTAATCACACAGGCGGCGCAGGTTGCACTTGAAGTGCCCGTGGTACACCGCATCGAAGCGCACAAGCGTAGTGAACAGGCGAACATCAGCTTCGGTCAGGTACTCGCCGGCCAGGTAGCGGTTGCGGTCGAGTAGCGCTTCCAGATGGTCCAGCTCGCTGAACACATCATCAAACGCCTCTTCATAGGCAGCTTGGGTCGTGGCGAAGCCAGCCCGGTACACACCGTTGTTTACAGCCGGGTAGATACGCTCGTTCAGCCCATCGATGGCTGTTTGCAGGTGCTCGGGGTACAGGTCCAGGGTATTGCCAGTCAGCCCATTGAACGCCGTGTTGAAGATGCGGATGATCTCCGCCGACTCGTTGTTGACGATGCGCTTTTCCTGCTTGTCCCACAGCACCGGTACGGTCACCCGGCCCGTGTACTTGGGATCGTCCTCGGTATAGCGTTGGTGCAGATACTGCAGGCCGTCGAGATGGTCGCCAGTAGAGCCCTGCTGCTGATCGAACGTCCAGCCCTGGTCCTGCATCAGCCAGCTCACCACCGAGACATCTATCAGCGGCTCCAGGCCTTTGAGGGCGCGTACTATCAAGGTTCGGTGGGCCCAGGGGCACGCCAGCGACACATACAGGTGGTAACGACCGGCCTCGGCGGCGGGCAGCTGATTGCGGCGCTGGGCGTTCTCGCGCTTGAACGTGCCGTCCTTGCCGTTTTCATACCACTGGTCATGCCAGCGGCCATCGATCAACAGGCCCATGATGAGCTCCTTAACAAAAGCGATTTGTCGTTGGAGTCCAGTCTAGGGCATGTGGTTCGAACGAATAACCCAAAGAGTCAGGCGATATGATCGGTCAAATCGATCTGTTGCGGGCGTCCCAGTACTGGCGAGCGGTTGCGAAGGCCGCGTCGCGGTCCTGGCCAAGCCCCCGCATGGCGAGGGCCATGGTGGCGATGACCGCCTTCTCACCGTAACTGTCCTCGACGTTGCCGCGCCAGAAGGCCAGCAGATGCTCGGGCTGCAGGCTCGCCGGTTTCACGTGTCGCCGTTCGCTTAGCGCTGGCCACTCTTCGTCCCACGCCTGGCCATCGGTGGCCCCGTAAAGGTGGCTGATGACATCCGGGTTTACCTCGATCTCGCCGCCATCGCCCTTGATCACCACGGCATGGTCACCCAGCAGCCGGCTGGCTTCGCGGTGCACGGCCTGGTAGCCGGGGTGGAAGATGCTCTGCAGACCGCACTTCGCCCCCAGCGGGTTGAGTACCCGGGCCAGGGAGTGAATGGGGGAGCGCAGGCCCAAGGTGTTGCGCAGGTCGATCATGCGCTGTAACTGCGGCGCCCAGTCCTGCAAGGGGAAGAACGCCAGGTTGCCTTGGCCCAGCGTGCGCTCGACCTCACCCCAGCTGCGACACAGCGCAATCTGCAGCAAGTCGAGCAACTGCTCTGTGTACAGCCGCCCTGCGGTATGTGCACCGCCGCCATGCATCAGGATGCCCACGCCATTGGCCGCCAGGCACTTGGCGGCCAGCAGGTACCAAGGCAGGTGGCGCTTCTTGCCCGCGTAGGTGGGCCAGTCCAGGTCCACGGCAATGGCGGGGGCTTGCAGGTGCGCGCGCAGGGCTTCGGTGAAGCCAGCGAGCTCTTCTGCGCTTTCCTCCTTATGCCGCAGCAGCATCAGGAAGGCACCCAGTTGCGCGTCCTCGACCTTGCCTTCCAGCAGCAGGGTCATGGCGGCGTAGGCTTCTTCCCGGGTGAGGCCGCGGGCGCCGCGCTTGCCTTTGCCCAGAATGCGCACGAATTCGGCAAATGGGTGCTCAGCTGGCGTTTGCAGGGTGAGCGGGCGGGGTGGGGTGGGCTGGGTCATATGCAATTGGTCGGCTTGGGCAGGCCCGCCAGCTTGGCGGCAAGTTTGGCGGGGGTGCCATTGAACAGTCGGTTCAGGTGTGGGCTGTTGCCCTTCTCGGGGCCCAGCTTCAGCGCTGCGTACTTGATCAGCGGGCGCGTGGCCGGTGAGAGCTGGTACTCCTGGTAGAACTGGCGCAGCAGTTCGAGGATTTCCCAGTGGTCGGCGGTGAGGGCGATGCCTTCACGGGTGGCGAGCCCCTGGGCAACTTCGTGGGACCAGGCGTGCAAGTCCACCAGAAAGCCGTCTTTGTCCAGCGCGATGGCCTGGCTGCCGCTATCGAGCGTGTTCATAACCAGCTGTTGACCTTGTCGTAGTGCAGTGAAAGCGCGACGAAACCTGGGTAATCGACCGCCGTTGCCAGTGGGTTCTCTATTGCGCGGGCCTGCAGGTCCTCCTCCAGGGCAAACAGGCGATCCGCCAGGTTGGCCTGTTGCAGCTGCTGATGAGGTGCAGCGCCAGGCCGCAGTGCGTAAACGGCGTCACCGCACAGCAACACCGCGTCTTCAGCCCCAAGCAGGCGCAGGCAACTGCGCAGCCGCTCATCGCCGAAGGGGGAGTGGGCAATTACATGCAAGGTCGCCATCAGAGGGTCACCACCTGGTCGTATTGCGCGATAAGCCCTGTGAGTGCGGCGTCATCCAGCACCTGCACCGGCAGTGCCAGGTCGCCTGCTGCCAGGCCCCGGCTGGCCAGGCTGTGCCCGCAGGCAAACAGTGCGTCAACGCCGAACATCGGTAACGCCTGCAGGTTGGCCCCCAGGTTTTTTTGCTGTAATGCGGCAGGCAGCTGGCCGTTGGCAAGCTGGAACACGCCATCGTCCAGAAACACCATGCCCAAGGGCAGGTCGTAGGCACCGCCCGCCAGTGCGATATCCAGTGCTTCGCGGGCCGATGGACCATTCCATGGGGCCTGGCGGCTGATGATCAACAAGGATTTGGCCATATCAATCGCCTCCAAAACACACGAGCCGGTCAGCCAGCTGGGCCGCTTCGTGCAACTGGCCAAGACCGGAGAGTTCCCAGGGCGCCGGCAGGTTCACGGCGGGGCGCTGGTAACGGTTGGCTTCGGCTTCATCCAGCACGCCACGGCGCAGCGCAGCAGCAATGCACACCACAGCGTCGAGCTGGTTGGCCTGGATAAACGCCCGCCATTGCCCGGCCACATCCAGTTCGTCCTGCGGTACCACGAGGTTGGCCGAGGCACTGTGCACCCCGTCCTGATAGAAGAACAGCCGGGCAATCTCATGCCCGCCGGCCAGCACCGCCTCGGCGTAACGCAGGGCGCGCCGGGAGGAGGGCGCATGGGCCGGGGAGAACACCGCGATAGCGAATTTCATGGCTAACTCATGCAAAGGGATACCGCCATGATAAAGCAAAAAAGCCTGCGCTCGCTTGCCGCAGGCTTTTGCCGGTGCTTGGCGGGTCAGGCCTGTTCCTTGCCTTCTGGCAGAAACCAGTTCAGCACCAGTGCACAGATACCGCCGGTGGCCACGCCAGATTCCAGCACATTGCGAATGGCCGCCGGCATGTGCGCCAGGAACTCCGGCACCTGCGCCACACCCAGGCCCAGGGCCAGGGAAACGGCGATGATCAGCAGCGCGCGCCGGTCCAGCCGGGTGCTGGCCAGAATATTGATGCCAGAGGCCGCAACCGCACCGAACATGACCATGGCGGCGCCGCCCAGCACCGGCTCCGGCACTGCCTGAATCACCCCTGCCACGCTTGGGAACAGCCCCAGCAGTATCAGCATCACGGCAATCCACACGCCGATATGCCGGCTGGCGATGCCGGTTAGCTGAATAACCCCGTTGTTCTGCGCAAAAATCGAGCTGGGGAAGGTGTTGAACACGCCGGCCAGCAGTGAGTTGGCACCGTTCACCAGCACACCACCCTTGATGCGCCGCATCCACACAGGCCCTTCTACCGGTTGCCGGGACACCTTGCTGGTAGCCGTCACATCACCAATGGCCTCCAGCGAAGTGACCAGGTAGATCACCAGCATCGGGATGAACAACGCCCAGGAGAAGCCCAGGCCGAAGTGCAGGGGCGTCGGTACCTGGAACAGCGCCGCTTCATGCATGCCGGTAAAATCCAGCCGGCCCAGGTAGCCGGCCAGTGCATAGCCCGCTGCCAAGGCGATGACGATGGCGCAACTGCGCAGCCACACCACCGGGATGCGGTTGAGCACGACGATGATCGCCAGCACCACACCCGACAACAGCAGGTTTTCGCCATTGGCGAAGGTGCCATTGGCCATGGCGCCAAAGCCGCCGCCCATGCTGATCAGGCCGACCTTGATCAGGGTGAGGCCAATCATCAGCACGACGATGCCGGTGACCAGGGGCGTAATCAGCCGTTTGACGAACGGCAGAATGCGCGAAACACCCATCTCTACAAACGAGCCGGCAATCACCACGCCAAAGATCGCGGCCATGACCCCTTCAACCGGTGTGCCTTGCTTCACCATCAGCGCACCCCCGGCGATCAGCGGGCCGACGAAGTTGAAGCTGGTACCTTGCACGATCAGCAGCCCAGCCCCAAACGGACCAAAGCGTTTGCATTGCACGAAGGTGGCAATACCTGAAATGACCAACGACATGGACACGATCAGGTTGGTGTCCCGCGCCGATACCCCCAGTGCCTGGCAGATCAGCAAACCCGGGGTAACGATAGGCACAATGATCGCCAACAAGTGTTGCAGCGCCGCCAACAGGCTGATGGCCAGCCGTGGCTTGTCCTCAAGGCCCAATACCAGTTCATTGTCAGGCGCCACGGCGTCTGGGCTGTGTTCATTCGAGCTCATTGCGCAAGCTGCCCCGGAAGAAAAAGGAGCGCATTCTACGGGCTGGATCGCATCAGTGGTAGCGCCAAGCCAGCTACACACGCAATCGGCGACGTTTTGTTCATTTAGCTGACTTTATAGTCAGAATAATGATTGGAACTGGTTCAGGCCTGACACGTGCGATAGGCACAAAAAAGCCCGCCGAAGCGGGCTTTCGAGCATGGCAATGGATCAGTCGCTGCGACCCATGATGCCGAACAGCTGCAGCAGGCTGACAAACAGGTTGTAGATAGAAACGTACAAGCTGATGGTCGCCATGATGTAGTTGCGCTCACCACCGTGAATGATCGCGCTGGTTTGGAACAGGATGCAGACCGACGAGAACAGCACGAAGCCCGCGCTGATAGCCAGTTGCAGGCCGCTGATCTGGAAGAAGAAGCTCGCCACCACGGCACCCAGCAACACGAAGAAGCCTGCGGTGATGAAGCCGCTGAGGAAGCTCATGTCTTTGCGGGTAATCAGCACGTAAGCCGACAGGCCGCCGAACACCAGTGCAGTCATGGCAAATGCCGAGCTGACGACTTCAGCGCCACCGCTCATGCCCAGGTAACGGTTGAGGATGGGGCCGAGGATGAAGCCCATGAAGCCGGTGAGGGCAAAGGTGGACACCAGACCCCAGACCGAATCACGCAGTTTGGCAGTGAGGAAGAACAGCCCGTAGAAGCCGATGAGCACGACGAACACGTTCGGGTAGCCGAAGTGCATTTGCTGGGAGATGAAGGCCATGAGGCCGCTAAAAGCGAGGGTGAGCGCCAGCAGGCTGTAAGTGTTGCGCAGGACCTTGCTGATCTCCTGCTGCTCGACCTGCTGGCCGTGATGGACGGCGTAATCCTGTTCGCGCATGGCGAGACTCCTAGGTAGACCTGTGGTTTGGAACGTTCAGATGGTAGGAGTCTACCAGAGCTCCTGCAACCCGCGACACAGAGAGTTTGACAGCTTGTTTCATTACGGTATGATGGCGCCCGCAAAACAAGCTGGAAGCGTGGCCGAGTGGTTTAAGGCAACGGTCTTGAAAACCGTCGATGGGCAACTATCCTAGAGTTCGAATCTCTACGCTTCCGCCATATTCAAAGCCCTGATTATTCAGGGCTTTTTGCGTTTTTGGGGCATAGAAAATCTGCCTTTGGGAATACCCTTACGAGTACTGCTCCCATCATCGTATTAGGACGCGTCCTAAAACTTTGATCATTTGGTCGGCTTGGCGAGCGCCCCGACGCGTCGGTAAACCCTTTCGGTGATGTCTCCTTTTGCGTGGTCCAGCAGCAGGCTGGCATGGTCTAGATTGGCGATTTCCGAGGCCGCCTTGGGTCAAAGGTCGCGGAATTGGAACTGGCTGATCTGGTTGGCTAGCAACTTGTCACCGGTGGCGACGGCCTCCTTCACAGCATCTTTCCGGGCATCATCCTAGCGGTGGCGTAGCATCGGCGCAGTAACCCGTTTGCCCGCTTCGGTGAGGATCAGGCATGGCGATACTTGCCCAGCGTTTCGCTTCAAGATCTTTTCGATAAGGACGCCCAAGCCGCTGGCCGATCCGTCCACCTCCAGCAGGATTCGCAGCTTCTTATGGGTCTTCTTCTGTTCACGGCGAGGGCTTTGCCCCCATGCTCCGAAGCTGTTCATCACCAGTGCAGTTTAGGCCTGGGCGACCCCGAGGATGAAGGGCGCCGAAGGAAAGCCGTCGAGCGATATGATCGTATTGCCGGCCCAGTTCTATGATCTCAACCGTTGGGACCCGGATGATCGAGCTGAGCGAACTCGCCGTCGCTGGAGGAAGGATATCGAGGAGGTGCTGAAGCAAATGGCCGAAGAAGCGCTGGAGCCTGCAGCCGAAATTCTGTACTACGAAGGCCTGTCGATTGAAAATGCCGCTTGACATTAAATGGCCGCATGGCCGATTATTTCCCCATCCTGTTATTCCTGCGCGTTATCGAGGAGTGGCAAAAAAAGCCCAGCTAAATGCTGGGCTTTTTGTTTCAGGGATTTACTTGATGTGCGGATAGGCTGCTAAAATTTGCTCCCTTTTTGAAACTTGAGACGGATCTTATGCGGCAGTTTCTGGCGATGACCATTGGCGGACTCACACCTAGCTATTACGCTCGGCAGTTGTTCTTTGGTGCACTCTTTGCGGTTTTTTTCATCTACATGAAATCACGCGCACCGCACGGAATTGACTTTGCAACGGTTGCAATTTCGGTGGTAAGCACCTTGCTCTATCCCTACTCCCGATTCGTGTATGAAAGCGTGGTGGGCTTCATCATGGGGCGCAACGTGTTCTTCGTAAACGCGCTGTTGATGCTGTTTGTCAAGGTGATCACGATGTTCATGTGCTGGTTCTTGGCGATCTTCATCGCACCTCTGGGATTGCTGTACCTCTACTGGCATCACAGTAGGCAGCAGTCCAACTGAATCCTTGAGCCCGGTTATGAAAGCCGGGTTCAGTCGTTTCGAGCCCTGGCAAATGCTGGGGCTTTTTTATGGAACAGTGCTTATGGCCGAGCCAAGTACCGGCGCCCTCGCAGTGACCGGCGCACTTGCCAGCGTCGGCCAGTGTGCGGCCTTTCCGGAATTGGACCCGGCCACATTGGTCGGGTCCTCCGGAGGGGCTTTTTTGTACATTGTTTTCGCCAACGCCATCGCCAAATGCTCGAACATCTGGGCCAGCTTCCCAGGTAATGTCTAAGGACAAAATCCACACCGCCTAGACAAGCTGTTGGGCAAGTGGGTGGAGATGGGCGGGGCGCTGGCATGAACGCCGCGCTTGCGGCATTGAAGGCTATACCGCTCTGGCTGGTGTTAGCCCTGGCAGCTTCCGGCCTATTTTGGTGCCAGCATGGCCAGATACAAGACGCTCGCGTCGATATCGCGGCCATGGCCGAGAAGGCCGGGGCGTGCCAGGCTGCCCGAGACAATCTGGTTGCCCTGACTACTGAGCAGGGTATAGCGCTGGGCGACCTGCAGCTTGCCGCGCAACAGCCCCAGGCCAGCGCTGAGAAGGCGGTCGCCGATGCTCGTTCCAGTGCCCAAGCCGACTACCAGGCCGCAAACCGGCTGCAGCAGGAACGTGCCGGCGGCGATGAGTGCGCGGCCGCCACCTCGATCATCGACAAGGAGCTGGGGCTATGCCTATCGCAAGCAAACCGACACTGCTGCAGTACTGGAAGCTGAAAGAGTAGTAGTCTGGGGAATCCATTGTATGATGTGCGGCCAATTGCCATTGCATGGATTACCGCATGAACCCTGTCACGTTTGTCTACTTAGTCATCCTCGCTGTTGTCTCTGCGACAGCATTTGGTTTCTACAACACGATTGCTGACCTCAACAATAAAGCCGTGTCGTGTATCCGGCTTCAAGGTGCTGAGCAGGATAAGTGCTTGAAGGATGCTGCAGTGAAGGCGCAGGGCTTGTCTACCGTTGTGCGTGCTGTCACCAACACCACTGAATAACGCCGAATTTCGATTCCAAAACCTAAACGGCGACCCTTGCAGTATGGGGTCTATAGCCGTGGCGTTTCGTGTTTGTATTGGAGTCGATTACGCCCCGCAAGCGGCATAGGTTCTGGCTTTATCCCACGCTCTTGAAAACCGTCGATGGGCAACTATCGTAGAGTTTGAATCACTACGCTTCCGCCATATTCAAAGCCCTGATTATCCAGGGATTTTTGCGTTTTTGGGGCGCCCAAAACAGCTCATTGCAACGTCATCGCACTGATCTGACTTGTCACCACTGACAACACCCAGTACTGTCGACCTTCACCCCGACGTCAGTCGGGCGCGAGCTCCCCAGCCCCATCAAACAGGAGGTTCGATATGGGCACTTCAGCCAAACCATTCTATTTGGCAGCAGCACCGCTGCTCGCAACCGGCGCCGCTTTCGCTGCGGTAGGTGCCTCTGGCCAACCTGCATTCGGCTACACCGCTATCGGCCTGCTGATCCCCGGCCTCCTGTTGCTCGTAACCGGTTACCGTCGCCGAGCGTGACAGGGCCGGCGTTGCATTCAGTGCCCCCACCGCATTCCCCGTTGCTCACCGCACATGGCGGCGAGCAGCGGCCGCTGATCACACCTTGAACTTGCCCACCATCCCATTCAGCTCGACCGCCAACCGCGACAGCTCTTGCGCCGCGGCACTGGTCTGATTCGCGCCGGCTGACGTCTGCATGGCCAGGTCCCTGATGTTCACCAGGTTCCTGTCCACCTCACGTGCTACCTGGGCCTGCTCTTCCGAAGCGCTGGCGATCACCAGGTTGCGCTGGTTGATGGACGAAATGGCCTCGGCAATGATGTCCAGGGCCTGGCCAGCGGACTGGGCTACTTCCAGGGTGCCGGTCGCTCGGCCCTTGCTGGCATGCATGGCGTTTACAGCCGATTCGGTGCCGGTCTGGATGCCGGTGATCATGCCTTCTATTTCTGCGGTGGATTGCTGCGTCCTGTGGGCTAGGGCGCGCACTTCGTCTGCTACCACGGCAAAGCCCCGGCCTGCTTCGCCAGCGCGGGCCGCTTCGATGGCGGCGTTCAACGCCAGCAGGTTGGTCTGGCCTGCGATGGAGCCGATCACATCCAGCACGCGGCTAATTTCGTTGGCGCTACTGGCCAGGTGTTCGATTTCCTGCGAAGTGGTGGTCACATCGCCCACCAGGTGGCCGATGGACTGCAACGCTTCATTGACGCGCTGTTGGCCATCCCGGGTACTCTGGTCTGCGCCTTTGGAGGCATCGGCGGTATTAACGGCGTTGCTGGCCACTTCCTCGACCGCTGCGGTCATCTGGTTCACGGCAGTGGCAGCCTGGTCGATTTCGGCGCTTTGCTGATGCAGGCCGCGGCTGGTGTCTTCGGTGACGGTGAACAGCTCTTCCGAAGCGGACGCTAGCTGGTCCGAGGCGGCAGCGATGCTGGCGATCGTTTCGCGCAGGCTGTCCTTCATTTTTGAAAGCGACAGCAGCAGCAGCGCGGATTCGTCGCGGCCCTTCACCTGAATGTCCTGGTTGAGTTCCCCGGCGGCTACCCGCTCGGCTACATTTACTGCTTCTGCCAGTGGCAGCACGATGCTGCGGGTCAGCAAGATGGCCAGCGCGATCATCAGGCTGATGATGATCACAATGGTCACGGCGATAATAGCAAATGACTGTTCGTAGGCTTCACTGCTGGCCTCTGAGGCGTGTGTTGCCCCGTTGGCATTATAGTGAGTGAGCTGAATCAACGCTTTCATCATGGCGTCGGCATAATCGGCCAGTGATCCATTCACCAAGCGTTTGGCTTCTTCCAGATCATTATTGCGAACGGCTTCACGAATAGCATTCTGCAAGCCGTGATAGGTTGTGCTTGCAGCGGAGAAAGTTTCAAACAGCGAACGGTCAGTGGGTTCCGTTATCGACTTTTCATAGTCGCTTAGTTGGGTTTCATATTGTTTGTTGATGGTCTCGATCTTATCGAGTGTTTCAGTTCTGGCCGTGGGGCTGTCTTCCAGCACACTGCGCAGCGCCAGGGCGCGGGCGCGGCCCAGGTTCATGCTCATTTCATCCAGCAGCATGACGGCTGGAAGCCACGAAGTGCGTACCTCGTCGGTGGCGCTGTCCATCGTGTGCATGCGGTTCAGGGAGGTGAGGCCGAGTATTAAAACCAGGAGGGCGAGGGCGGCGAAAATGGCAGTGGCGCGGATGCCGATTTTGAGGTTTCTTAAATACATGTGAAGCTCCTTGATGTTGCAATACTTGCTAATCTAAGCAAGGCGGTACGGGCTCGAGGGCGGACGGTTATGAACTCCGTTCTTGCTCAGGCTGTCGGCCAAGGGGCTATTAAACTTTATGGTTAAAGGGAAATATTTTTCTGTAACAAAAGCGATAACGCTTTCGTTTTAATTATTTGGGGGTGGGGAGGGGGAGTGCAGAAGTTTGCGATAGGGAAGGTTAGTGGCTGTCTTAGCCGTTGAAGGTCTCCCAGCCGCACCGCATGCTGGGCCAAGAGGCGGGTCAAGATCGGGGGAGGGTCATCCAGTGTTCGCCGTGATAGGTTCTGCGCCTGGGAGATCGAGCGCCGCCCGCGCGGCGCATCGCGAGCTTTGCTCG